>NZ_JBFHDY010000003.1:0-88318 GCF_041584495.1 Zhongshania sp. | reverse complement strand
CGTTTTGATCAACTGGGGCTGATCTCGTTAGTGGATCAGTATCGTCGTCTCATGAGTACAATATGAACCGCCGTATACGGAACCGTATGTACGGTGGTGTGGGAGGACGGCGGAAGTGATTCCGCCTCCTACCCGATCTTGGAGTAAGACGCGGAATATATAAAACGTAACTGTCTTAAAGTGCGGTAGTGGACTTTGGTTTATTCTCATTATCTGGGTCCTCCAGATGTTTGGCTTTAAAGTGCGGAATCAAATATAGATTAACGACGTGTTAGTATCATTTTCGTCCTGCGTTGGCATTGAGTGGCGATCTAAAGCCGTTAATGTGTTGGCACAGTCGAATTAATTCGTGTCTGCGGTGGCGCATGGTATTCAGTGTGCTATATATCTACTGGGCTGAAAATCTAAGCTAATAATGCAGTCTGCTTCTTATAACAGGTGGGTGTAGATATGAATAATAAGGGGAATATGCGACTAACCCTGATTGCTGCGGGGATTATGTCGGCGGGAGCGCTAACGGCTTGCTTTAACGACGAATCAGCGAAAGTTGTCCGGCCAGTTGAGGACAGCCTATTTGTGGTGCGCTTAGTGGATGAAAGGCGTAAGCCGATTTCTGGCACGATTCAGATTGAAGATCAGGATAGCGGGCCTAATGATGCTGCGCGGTTCTCGTCAGTCAATGACGATGTTTCCAAGGTTAGCTATACCGCGGGTGCGAATGGTATTGTCTTTCTCGATTTGGTGAGCTCCTCAGACTTGATTAAGAACGATCCACTTGATGTTGTTTTTGTTGGTTCGGCGTCCGGCTATATCGCCAGCAGTAAATTGGGCTCGTATACCGCTTCTGGTCAGTATGCGGAGACCATTATATTGACCTCCAAAACCGCCGCGGCGACAACACCAACGGCGTATAAATCGGTGGCTGGTAATGCAACGGTTTCCGGTGGCATAGCAACCAATGATGCAGACCTAGTGCTGACGACAGACAGGCGTGCCGCTGGTGCGGGTCAGGCAGCGGTTAAGGGCACTGCGAAAGTTAGAATTCCTGCGGGTACTCAGATGTCCTTGGCGGACGGCACTGCGCCAGCTCCCGGGCCTATTACGCTGGAGACGGTTTATTTTGACAATGATACCGACCCTGCAGTAACCCCTGCCGACGGCGCTCTTGCGCTTTTTCCCGGTGGTTTAACGGGTATGCAGGTCAGTGGTCAGAACCCGGGGTCAATGGCATCGGCTGGTTTTGCGGCAATAGAGTTACGTGATTCGGCGGGTAAGCTGATCACCAAGTTTAATGGCCAAAAAGTTGAAGTTGAAATGGTCATCCCCGATGGCACTCCTTATCCCTCTGGATCAACTGTTGGTCAGGATGTAGACAGTAATAATGTTGTTTCTGCAGGCGATACTGTGCCGGTATGGTCTTACGATGAAATTAAAGGTCGGTGGACCCCTCAGCTTGATGCTCAGGGCGCCCAGCAAATTGCGACGGTTCAAACGCGTACTGTTGGTGGGCAGCCTGAGTTATTTGTTACGTTTACCTCGGATCACTTAAGCTACTTTAACCTCGATTTTTACTTCAATACTTGTGCATCGGGGGCTGACGGCACGGTCTCAGTCGTTGATAAAAACGGTGTGCCGAATAATAGAAAGCTGAATTTGTATCTAAAATTGGGCGTTGGCAATGGAGGCTGGGCGAATGAATCCGCGTCCGTGACGTCTTCATTCGAAGTCAACAGTTTGCCAGATTTTGCGATTAGTGTGGGCGCCGTTGACCCCGCTAACCCGGGAGTGGGCGTTGCCACGTTTACACCGAGTGGTGGCGTAGCATCAGCTGTTGCGACAAGTGGGGCTTTGGCGGGTTATGCGGCAGCGGGTACCTGCAACTTAATCGGCGGTGTAGTGAAGTTAAACGTAGAGAACGGGGGTGCCGTTGCTCCAGTACCGGTTAGCCTTCAGATTAAAACGAGGGCTGCTTGTTCTAATATCGCCGGTCAATATGAACCGGTTGCCGCTAGTGGCGCAATTAGTTCGGGCTCAATGTTTACGTCATTCAGTACGTCTGCGAGCGGAAATTATACCGCGTCGATTTTTGCGACTCCGACCTACACGATTAATGTCACGGGAAATGGCAGCGAAGCAGCAGCAGGGCCAAGTAAAGGCAATACGTTTACTAATCCCTTGGTGTTAACGCTTGGCGCTAAAACCTGTGCGACAGGTGGCACGGGCGGCACGGGGGGGACCGGTGGCAGCGGCGGTACGCTTTAATATTAAACGGTGGTTTTTAAGGGTGGCTATATAGCCACCCTTTTTTTTACGTTAAACTTAGCGCAAAATTTATATTGAAAAATGAGAGGTTTCTCTTGAAACGGAATATTGGTGCTGGACTGTTAATGGCCGTATCAACGCTTGCATTTGCGCAAGGGAATATGAATATGCAAGGTGTGAGCGGCCTATTAAACGTGCCAGACGCCTCGGTGCTAGAATACGGCACAGCAACAATTGCGTGGGATAATCAAGTTGATGGTCGTTTTGCCCGGCCGCGAACACTGAATGACACCGGCAATGATATCAATTTTGCTGCCGGGGCCTTCCCCCATTTTGAGATGGTCGGGCGTAATGTGTCGCCGGAGACGACCACAGGCGGCTCAGACTTATCCTTTAATATTAAATTACAGCTTCCTTGGGAGTTGCTGCCGGGGCTGAATTTCGCCATTGGAGAAATGGATTTTGGAGGTTCGGTTAACGAATACGATACCAAGTATGCGGTCGCAACTTGGCAATACGGTCCCATTCGCACCACCCTTGGCGCGGGTACTTACGATGGCCGAGTCGAAGGCACCGGTCGATTAGACGGGATTTATGGTGGCGTAGAATTTGCGGCTACAGATTGGTTGAGCGTAATATTGGAAGATGACGCCTACTCATTGAATACCGGTATTCGACTGGCAACGCCAGAACATTGGTTGCCGGGTGGCTGGCAAGCATCCATGTTGTGGATGTATTCTGCCGAAGAGGGCGTAGATGACCGCCAAGATTGGTATGGCCTTAATGTCAAAATACCCTTGGCGGCAGAATATGCGCGGGTTTTACCAAAAGATCGGCCGCGTTCTGAGGCCGTACTTAATTCCTCGTATGTTATTACCGAGAGTTACGGTAAAGATGAATTATTAGCTAACAATCCCTTACTCGCGCCGCCGACGGCCACGCCCGCGGAAGCGATGTCACGTTTAGATGCAGTCAATGGAGAAAAAGCACTGCATGATCGCTTTGTTGCGGCCAATTTTGAACAGGTGCGGGTACAAAAATACGGTCGTGAGTGGGTCGTTGCTTTTGAAAATGTGCAATACAATGCTAATGACATTGATGCTCTAGGTGTTGCCGCGGGCGTTGCGGCCATGTCACTGCCCGATGGTGACCGCTTTTATTTGCAGCTGGAAAAATACGGCGTTGCTATTTTTGGTTTAGGTAGTGAAGTTGTCGGATGGAAGGCCTTTTTAAGGGGTAATGGCGCTATTCCCGATTCAGAAATGGTGACCGCCCCAGCAAATAGACTTCGGCGTCGCAGCACAGACGGCGGGATTTTTGCTGCAAGTATAAAAAACAGCATCGATTATTTAGCTTTCAGGCCTGATGTCCGTATTCGCCCGATTTTGTCGTCAACCGTGGGAACGGAATACGGTGTTTTTGATTATTCCTTAGCGGCACGAGCGGATGTGGTTTTACCGCTGTGGCAAGGTGCTGCCTTTAATGTCAGTCGTGACTGGAATGTTAACGATACCGAAGATTTCACTCGAGAAGGTATTTACGGCGGAGTTTTTTATAATCAGCGGGTAACGGAGGGCGTTAAAGACCGTATCTTTAGCCAGACTTTTCGTCACGGTCAAGGCTTTACCAGCATGGTTTCCTATGGTCGTTTCTATGGTTTGGTCGACGGTGCATCGCTTGAAAGCCGATGGGAACCCGGTGACGGCCGTCATCGCTTTAAGATTATAGCCACTGATTTTGAAGAGAAACATCGCCCAGAAAATACCCATAATGCGCGCTTGTGGTCTTACCGTTATTTTGCGCAAAGTATTAATACATCAGTGGATATTACGGGGGGCGATTTCTATAACGAAGATTCGGGCTACCGACTTGAGTTTACGCAGCATATTGGTGATGTCAGGCTGCATCTTTTGTACAAAAAGTCTGAAGATAACGCCTTTGCCACTTTAGGCTTTACGATTCCCCTAACGCCGCGCAAAGGTATGACCCGGGTTGCTGGTGTGCATGTTGAAGGTCAGGCTAACTGGGCTTATGGTATTACCACCATTCTTGGCGAGCAGGGCAATCGCTTGGTGTTTGGGCCGAATATTATTCCTACCGTTTATAATGATTTGCGTAACACCTATTTCAGTGGCGATCGCCTAAATGCAGCCTATATCCGGGCTAACCAAGAACGCTTGGTTGACGCATGGCAGCGCTACGGTGAGAGCAAATAATGACTTACCTTGTTAAGGGTGCTGAGTTTGAAATCTAAGCACTACTTTATTGCTGGCACTGACACGGATGTGGGCAAAACGCTAATAGCCTGCGGCATTTTAGGTGCCGCAGCTAATTTGGGTTTAAAAACACTAGCAATAAAGCCGGTTGCTGCAGGGGCAGAGCAAACCGCCGCGGGCTTGCGTAATAGCGATGCACTCATGTTGATGGCGGCAATGACGGAGTCATTGCCCTATGCGCAGGTGAATCCGGTATTGTTGGCGCCACCCATTGCACCGCATATTGCCGCTGAGCAAGTTGGACGGCGCCTTGGTGTGTCGCAGTTAGCAGGGTTTTGTCGTGGCGTGATGATGCGTAAGGCCGATATGGTATTGATTGAGGGTGCAGGCGGTTGGCGCGTCCCCTTAAATCAGCGAGAAATGCTGTCTGGTTTAGCGATCGAATTGCAAACACCGGTGATCTTGGTGGTTGGTATGAAGCTGGGCTGTATTAGCCATGCTGTACTTACCGCTGAGGCAATACAAGCCGACGGTCTGCTTATTGCGGGCTGGGTTGCAAATAAACTTGGCGCTGAAATGGCGTGTTTTGATGAAAACTTGGCGACACTTCGCCAGCTGTTACCCGCCCCCTGTCTGGGTGTGGTGCCTAGTTTAGCTCGGCCAGACCCCGCGCTGGTAGCCGAATGCCTCGATCTCTCTCTTCTCGCCTAGTGACCGGGCCCTATCGGCCTGCTATAAGCGCTACACAATTTTCGTCATCCCGCTGTGCCATGGTGAAATGTTCGCTATGCTGATGCTTATATTTAGGAATTTGTACCGGAAATACGGCTGATGAGTATATTAAACGCACCGTAAAACTTACTGCTGTAATCGACGGAATATTCAATGTCATTGACCTAAAGGACCTTTCTGTACATCCAAAAACGCTTGCAAGACACAATAAAAGCGCTATAGTTGTCGCTGTCAACATTGCCCGGCAGGCACTGCCGCGGCCACCATGCACATGAGGTCGTTACCATGCCGCAATATACAGCTCCGCTCCGCGATATTAATTTCGTGTTAAAAGATGTACTCAAGAGCGATAAACATTTCGCCAGTCTCGCTACTCGAGAAGAGGTTAGCGAAGACTTAATGGACGCCATTATTAGTGAAGGTGCCAAGTTTTCTGAAAATGTTCTTTCTCCGCTGAACCAGCCTGGTGACCAAGAAGGTTGTACTTGGTCTGAAGACGGTGTTAAAACCCCTAAGGGTTTTAAAGAAGCCTATCAGCAATATGCTGAAGGTGGTTGGCCGTCAATGACTGCGAACCCTGAGTTTGGCGGTCAAGGCTTGCCCAATTCTTTGGGCTTAGTTGTCACCGAAATGGTCAGCTCTGCCTGCTGGTCTTGGGGTATGTACACTGGCTTGTCGCAGTCGGCCGCGCGTCTGCTTGAAGTCTATGCTAGCGATGAGTTGCAGCAGACGTATTTAGGCAAAATGACTGAAGGCACTTGGGGCGGCACTATGTGTTTAACCGAGTCTCACTGCGGTTCAGACCTTGGTCTGTTGCGCACTAAAGCCGAGGCCAATGCCGACGGTAGTTACAATGTTACCGGCACCAAGATTTTCATCTCGGGTGGCGAGCACGATATGATGGAGAATATTATCCATTTGGTGCTGGCCCGGGTTGAAGGCGCGCCAGAGGGTACAAAGGGTATTTCACTGTTTGTAGTGCCTAAGTTCCTGCCTGATGAAAATGGTGAAGTTGGTGAGCGCAATGGTGTGCATTGCGGCAGCATCGAACATAAAATGGGTATTAAAGCGTCTGCTACTTGTGTCATGAATTTTGACAGTGCTAAAGGCTTTTTGGTCGGCGAAGAAAACCGCGGCTTGAATGCCATGTTCCATATGATGAACTCAGCGCGTTTGGGTACAGCTTTGCAAGGTTTGTCAGCGGGTGAAGCTTCATTCCAAGGTGCACTGGCCTACGCTAAAGACCGCCTGCAAATGCGTTCCTTGAGTGGCCCGAAAAACCCCAGTGGCCCAGCTGACCCCTTAATTGTGCACGCTGATGTGCGCCGTATGCTGTTAACGCAAAAGGCTTTTGCTGAGGGCAGTCGCGCCTTTATCTATTGGGTTGCGCAATTGGTTGATACCTTCTACTTCGCTGGTGATGAACAGGCGCGCAAAGATGCCGAAGAGCTGTCTGAATTGCTGACGCCAATCGCTAAAGCCTTTGTTACGGAAACTGGCTTAGAATCGGCCAACTACGGAATGCAGGTCTTTGGTGGTCATGGCTTTATTTCTGAGTGGGGTATGGAGCAGATTGTTCGCGACCTGCGTATTTCTACCTTATATGAAGGCACTACGGGTATTCAGGCACTCGATTTACTTGGTCGTAAAGTAATGGGCAGTGGCGGTAAGCAGTTAATGGTGTTCACCAAAATCATTCACCGCTTCTGCAAAGAGCAGCAAGACAAGCCGGGCATGGCGCCCTTTGTCACCAAGCTGGTTGCGCTGAATAAAGAGTGGGGTGAGATCACCGGTAAACTCGGTGAAAAAGCCATGGCTAATGCCGACGAAGTTGGCGCCGCCTCAGTCGATTACTTGATGTATGCTGGCTATGTGTCGCTGGCCTATATGTGGGCGCGCATGGCGTCGGTCGCCCTCGACGGTGATGCTGACGATGTGTTCCTTAAAGCCAAGGTGCAAACGGCTAATTTCTATTATCAGCGTATACTGCCGCGTACTGAGGCCCATAAGATCGCGATGTTGAACGGCGCAGATAGCTTGATGGACATGCCAGAAGATGCCTTTGCATTTTAATTGTCACTAAAACCCATTTTGATTGCGGCGACCTTGTGTCGTCACTTGTTTAGAGGACCTCCGAATGCCTGAATATAAAGCCCCCCTGCGCGATATGCAGTTTGTGTTACACGATGTTTTTCACGCCGAGCAGCTCTGGGAAACCATGGCCGCAATGGAAGACGTCAATCGTGAATTGGCCGACGCAATTCTTGAAGAAAGTGCCAAAATTAATGAGAGCCTGATTGCACCTTTGAGCCAGCCTGGCCATGAAGAAGGTGTAAGCTGGGTAGAAGGCGTAGTGACTACGCCCAAAGGTTATCCTGAAGCCTTTAAGCAATTGGCTGATGGTGGTTGGGGCGGTCTGTCGGGTGCGCCAGAATACGGTGGGCAAACGATGCCTAAAATGTTGGTACTATTGTTTGAGGAGATGCTTTATTCCTCTAACATCGCCATGGGCCTCTATTTAACGCTAACCTCGGGCGCAGCACTGGCGATTGCCAGCCATGCATCCGAGGAACTCAAAACCAAATTCCTGCCAAATATGTACTCTGCAAAATGGGCTGGCGCCATGTGCTTGACCGAAAGCCATGCCGGTACTGACCTCGGCATGATTCGGACCAAGGCGGTGCCTAAGGCTGATGGTAGCTACAGCGTTAGCGGCACCAAAATATTTATCACTGGCGGCGATCACGACCTGACTGAGAACGTTGTTCATTTGGTGTTGGCGAAACTGCCAGACGCCCCAGCCGGTTCTAAAGGTATTTCCCTTTTCTTGGTGCCAAAGTTTAAGGTTAACGATGATGGCAGCCTGGGCGAAGCCAATGGCGTGAGCTGCGGCAGTATTGAACACAAAATGGGGATTAATGCGTCAGCGACCTGCGTAATGAACTTTGACGGCGCTGAAGGCTATTTGGTTGGTGAAATCAATCGCGGCCTACAGGGCATGTTCACCATGATGAACTACGAGCGTTTGTCTGTGGGTATACAAGGCCTGAGCGCGGCGGAAGCGGCGTATCAGTGGTCTTCTCTATACGCTCGTGAGCGCACTCAAAGCCGCGCACCATCGGGTCCGGTGAATAAAGACGGCGCCGCCGATCCGATCATTGTGCACCCCGATGTACGCCGCATGTTGCTTACCCAAAAGGCCTATGTAGAAGCAGGGCGCGCTTTTGCGGTATACGTTGGCAAGCAATTGGATTTGTCTAAATTTGCCAATGGTGACGCGCAAGAACGTGGCGCGGCGATGGTTGAATTGCTAACCCCAGTAGCCAAAGCTTTCCTTACCGATAAAGGCCTTGAAGGCACTGTGCACGGCCAGCAGATTTTTGGCGGTCATGGCTATGTGCGCGAGTGGGGTATGGAGCAGTTGGTGCGTGATGTGCGCATTAGCCAGATATATGAAGGCACCAACGGTATTCAAGCACTGGACTTAATGGGTCGTAAGATTGCTGCTAACGGCGGTCAAACCTTGGCGTTGTTAGTTGCTGAAATGCGCGAGTTTAGCGCTTCAGCTGCGGCGGTACAGGGCATGGACGAGTTTGTAAGCCCATTGACTGAGGCGGTAGATAACCTCGAGTCACTATCTGCTTATGTGCTTGAACAGACTAAAAATGGCGATGCAAACGCGATTGGCGCGGCTTCGGTCGAATTCCTCCACGTTATGGGCTTCACGCTTTACACCTATATGTGGGCAATGATGTGCAAGGCGGTATTGAGTGGTGACTGTGCGCAAGGTGATGCCTTCGCGCAAGCGAAGCTGCATACTGCGCGCTTCTTTGTGCAGCGTTTATTGCCGCAGGCCAAAGGTTTGAGCGAGTCTATTCGCAACGGCAGTGCGAGTTTGATGGATATTCCAGAAGAAGCGTTTATCTAAATTTTGGGTAAACGGTAAAGCTGGAGAAGAAGGCGGCATCTTGCGATAATGATGCCGCCTTTTTTATTGCCTGTGCTTTTGTTAATAACAGAAGGGTGGTGATGCCTAAACCGTGGTGACGTAATGGAAAACGAACACAATAAGCTTAACCCTGAAGATCAAGCTAAAGTCGACGCCTTCTTAAAACAAGGTTACAACGAGACTGATCGCAAGCCTTATCGACCGCTTAAATTATTGGGCATCTTACTTGTAATTGTGTCTTTGATCACCGTTGGCAGCCTAATGCTTGCCCGCATGAGTGGGGTTCATTAAACCCTCGCTCAGCTCGCCCAATTTCTTTAGATCGATTGCAAAGTCGCGGTACCAAATACCGTGTTTTTCTTTCGGTGACTGCTTCGACCCATACTGGCTTGGCTTCTCCGGTTCTATTGCGAGGGTGCCGAACAGCAACCAGTGACATTTAACGACGAGCTGTTTGTTCGTAGCCGTTTAGGGATGACGCCCACGCCACGGGCTCAGCTGATATATCCGCAAATCCGCGAGGCACGGGCATTAGTGCGCGGTGCGCTAGCCAAAGAGCAGTATTTTGAACCGAGTCGCGATCAGCGTTGTTGTCGTCTGCTTGGCGACAACTATTTTGAAGCCTTGGCGCTTGGCCCACTCATGGCGCTGTTGCAACTGGTCGGCTCAGAACTTAACGTAGAGACCTTAGCATTTGCTGGTCAGGAACAAGATTAGCCCTTAGTTTACGGCGCTTAGATGTCGATGTATTAATAAGACTATGTGCCGCTGACGCAGGACTATATTTGTACTGAGCAGCTTGCCCAAGAGCGCTTGGTTGTCATCGCCAGAGGCGATCACCCGCGGATTAACGGCGGCTTATCTCTTGACCAATACATTGCCGAAGAGCATGTCTTTTTGCCGCCGCGCAGCCGCGAGCGCAGTCAGTTAGAACAGGCCTTGGGTGGCAAATCACTGTTGCGTAAAAAAGCGGCGCAAGTACAGAGTTTCTCTAGTATGTTGCCGGTGGTCGCGGCCACAGATTATCTCGCGGTGATGCCCTCGCGAATGCAGGAGGTTTTCGCTGGCACTTTCGATATACAGTGTTTTGATTTTCCTTTGCCGACTGATCCAATTCCGATTTGGATGATGTGGCCCGCGGCCTTAGACGGTGACGCTGCTCAGCAGTGGTTTCGGGCGCAATTGCGTCATTTAGTTGACACGCTGTAAGCGCTTGGCTTGGTGGCTAAGTGCTTAGACTTTAGGCCGGATCATTTGCTAGTCTGTTTGCACACAAGCTGCGCTTACAAGGGGACTTACAATGTCTGCGGTTTTGACTCATCTGGCACTCCACGTTCGTGATATTGAATCTTGCATCGCTTTTTACCAAGACTATGTTGGTCTGAAATTAATCCATCAGCGCGATAATAAGGCTGGTGGTGAGGTTGTTTGGCTGGCGGAAACGGGGCGTGAGCAGGCGTTTATTTTAGTGTTGTTGCCGGGTGGTCCCGGTCGTAATCAGCTTGATAGCGATTTTTCGCACCTGGGTTTTGCGCTGCCCAGCCGCGCGGCGGTAGATGTTATTGCGGCGCGGGGTAAACAAGACGGCATACTCGCTTGGGCGACACGCGAAGAACCCTATCCCGTTGGTTATTACTGCGGGCTACGTGACCCCGATGGCAATTTTGTTGAATTTAGTTATGGCCAGCCGCTGGGACCCGGCGCCAATGGATAATGCAAGCTTGAAAATTGCAATCGCTGATTATCACAACGCCGCTCACCGCGCCGGAATTATGACCTTAATGTCGGCTTATGCCTTAGACCCTCTGGGTGGCGGTGAGGCATTGCCGCACGAGGTGTTAATGAATTTGTGTGATGCCTTAGCCGGTGAAGCGGGTGCCATTACTTTGTTGGCCTTTGATGGTGAAAATGCGGTGGCGCTGCTCACCGCCCTGCGCGGATTTTCTACCTTTAAATGTAGGCCACTGCTGAATATCCACGATGTGATGGTTTTACCGCAATACCGGGGACAGGGTTTGAGTGATCGTATGATTGCTGAGCTTGAAGAGTTTGCTCGCTGTCATGACTACTGCAAACTGACCTTAGAGGTGCTGGCGAATAACCTCAGTGCACAGCGGGTGTATAAGCGTTGCGGTTTTGCGCCCTACGAACTCGACCCCGAACAAGGCGCAGCTACGTTTTGGCAAAAGCAGCTAATATAGTTTGTGCCTAGAACGAGCTAATTGCACTAATGATAGGACACTACCGAGAAAGGGCATTGATCAATGAAAGGCAAAATACTCGATTTTAAAGCCGACACTGGTGCCGGTGTGATTAGCGCCGAAGACGGTCAGCGTTATCCATTCACCGTCGCGCAGTGGCAAGCCGACACTGATATTCGGGCTGGTGTTGCCGTGGATTTTGTGGCAGCGGGTGCGCAGGCCGAAGCCATTTATGTAGATGCCGCGTTGGTTTCTGGCTCGTCTAAAAAAGTGGCCGCGGCACTGTTCGCATTTTTCTTTGGGGTGCTTGGCGTACATAAATTTTACTTGGGCTATACCAAACAGGGCGTGATCATGGTGCTGGCCTTTGTGTTTGGCTTTATTCTTCTTGGTTTGCCTTCTCTCGTCGTGGCGATTATTGCCTTGATTGAGTTTATTATTTACATCACTAAATCCGATGCGGAATTTGAACAGACCTATGTGCTCAATCAGCGGCCGTGGTTTTAAGAGTGAGTATGCCGTATCAGCGGGTAGTGGTATTGACTGGCGCGGGGATATCCGCAGAGTCTGGCATTAAGACGTTTCGTGCGGCAGGCGGCCTTTGGGAGGAGCACCGGGTTGACGATGTGGCGACCCCTGAGGGTTTCGCTGCCAATCCAGGGTTGGTGCAGCGCTTCTACAATGAGCGCCGTCGCCAATTATTAAGTGCCGCGGTAAGCGTAAATCCGGCGCATTTAGCGCTTGCTGAATTTGAGAGAAAATTTAGCGGTGAGCTTTTACTCGTTACCCAAAATATTGACGATCTTCATGAGCGCGCGGGCTCGCAGAAACTTATTCATATGCACGGCGAATTACTCAAAATGCAGTGCAGCTATAGTGGGGTGGTTTATCCAATCGCCACCGATATCAGTGCCGACGCTCGCTGTGTCTGCTGTGGTCTGTGTGGCAGTCTGCGCCCGCACATCGTATGGTTTGGTGAGATGCCCTTGGGAATGGATGCAATTTACACCGCCCTGGAGCAGTGTGATTTGTTTATTGCGGTGGGTACCTCGGGTAATGTCTATCCGGCGGCGGGTTTTGTGCAAGCTGCGGCAAGTGTTGGCGCCCATACCATCGAAGTAAATTTAGAACCATCGGCAGTGCAGTCCGCGTTTTTGGAAACCCGCTACGGGCTGGCCAGCGTTGAAGTGCCGCGTTTATTCAATGAGTTGTTGGCCGTTGCTACTCGTTAAATGCACTGCACATTCGCCAAAGTGCCCAGCGTGGCTAGACCCTCTTTGAGTTGAGTATTCCAAGGGCAGGCGCAGGAAATCCGCAGGCAATGGCGGTATTTTTCGCTGGCGGTAAACAGCGGTCCAGCGGCAATGCTAATGTTTTGCGCTAGGGCTTGCTCAGCTAATAACAGGGTGTCGACCTGTTTGGGCAGTTCTAACCACAGGGCATAGCCACCTCGAGGTTGGGTGATTTGGGTGCCGCTGGGCATATGCCGCGCTAAGGCTTCTCTGATGCGTGCTGTTGAGGTGGCCAGTGCCGCCCGCATGCGATGTAGGTGGCGGTCGTATTCGCCGCTGCGCAGCAGGCGTTCGGCGGCCAATTGCGGAATGGTGGCGCTGGCGGCGTTTAAAGTGAATTTTTGATAATTCAATTCCTCGCTGTATTTGCCTCCAGCAATCCAGCCGATGCGCAGTGCTGGTGATAGGGACTTAGACAGTGAGGAGCAGTACAACACGTCACTGCCTGTGTCGTAGCGCTTAGCGATGCTTGGCCGCAGTTGCTCAAAACTTAATTCACCGTAAATATCATCTTCAATTAGTGGGATGCGCGCCGCGCTGAGCATGGCGACCAAATCTCGCTTTCGGGTATCGTTTAATGTGGCGCCAGTGGGGTTGCTGAAATTGCTGACCACAATACAGGCCTTGATCGGCCATTTCTCAATCGCTAACTGCAAGGCTTCCAAGGAGATGCCGTGCTGAGGATCTGTGGGTATTTCTAGGGCTTGTAGGCCTAGTGAATCAATTATTTGCAGCAAGCCATAAAAAAGTGGCGACTCTAAGGCGACAATATCGCCTGCTTGGCAGCTTACTTTAAGGGCCAGATACAGGGCTTCTTGGCAGCCCTGTGTAATCGTGATGTCGTCGGCATGAAGTTGGCAACCAAGCTTGTTCATGCGTTTGGCGAGCTGTTGGCGCAGCCCCAGATAGCCCGGTGGGAATTCATAGCCATTGCTGCGCGCGTGGAGGTACCGGGCGGCGCTCGCTAGGGCCCGCTCTAGCGCCGCTACGGGTAAAAAACTGGCATCGGGAACGGTAGCCCCCAATCGCAGTATACCGGGCCGATTGGCAGCAGCAATGACTTGCATGACCCGTTGCTGGCTATTGATGAGGGTGGGCTTGGTATCGGGTTTGGACTCGCAAGGACGACACACCGCGTTTTCAAAACGGGCTTTAATATAAAAGCCGGAGCGCGGCCGCGCCTCGATATAGTGCTCTTGCTCTAAATAGCGGTAGGCAGCCAGTGCGGTAGATAGGCTGACATGGTGGGCTTCACTGGCTTGGCGCACGCTGGGGAGTTTGTCGCCGATATTGAGCTGACCTTGCTCGATATGCTCGGCAATCTGACTGGCGATTTGACGGTAGCGGGGCGGCATTGTGGCTTCCTGGTGCTGAACTGTTATGCAGCACAGTTGTTAAAATTTTTATCTGTACTGGGTCAGTGTAAGAATAGTGTATCTGTTATGGTTTTTCTTGTCGCGTTAATCTGAGTATGACGTGGTTATAGCTCAGCAGGGCGGAAAGGAGTCTGTAGTGAATGCATTGAAACTACTTTTTTATCGGTTAAAAAAATTACCGCTATTATTGTATTTTGCAAATACACTTTTTATCACTGGCGTGCTTGCGGTGATCATAATATTACTCGCGGGCGGGGGTGGCGCAAGTATTCAGGAGCGGGCGTGGTGGTGGAATATTCATTAGGCATAAATGTATGAAATATTTTGTAGTAGATGCCTTTAGTCGGCAGAAATATCGCGGTAATCCTGCGGCTGTGTGTTTGCAAGAAGGGTATATGTCCGATGTGGAAATGCAGCTATTCGCGGCTGAGTTTAATTTGTCTGAAACCGCGTATTTACAGTTACTTGCCGATGGTCACTACCGTTTGCGCTGGTTTACGCCATTGACCTAGGTGAATCTCTGCGGTCATGCGACCTTGGCTGCCGCTCATGTGCTGTGGTTTTAGTGCGACGCAGCTGCGTTTTGCAAGCCGCAATGGTGAGGTGCCTGCCTGTTTACTTGGCGATGGCATCGTGCTGGAATTTCCACTGGTTGAAACCGCGCCGGTCGCGGATAGCCTGCCGGTGCGCGGCTTGGCAAATAGTGTTGTGGCGGTCTTTAGTGCGGGCGAAGATTTATTGATTGAACTGGCGAACAGCACGGCGGTGCAAAATTTTGTGCCCGATCTCGGGGCAATTGCCGTTTTGCCGGCGGGGGGATTATCACTGCCAGTGCAGCTGTTGGCGATCATAGTAATGTGGATTTTGTCTCCCGTTTTTTGGCGCCTGCTGCAGGAATTGATGAGGACCCCGTAACCGGCTCCGCGCATTGTGCGCTGGCGCATTATTGGTCTCAGAAGCTTGGCCGAAATGCACTACGAGGGCGGCAGGTATCTGCTCGTAGCGGTGAAGTAGGGGTCGTAATTAATGGTGACAGAGTTGCTTTGGCTGGGCAGGCGGTAACAGGAGGTGAGATTTTCTAGGTGGCTTAGCTGCGGCGGTGCTGGCGGTAGTCGCTTGGTGCTAGGCCAATGGTTTTTTTAAACAACCGAGAAAAATAATACTCGTCATCGTAGCCGACGGCGGCGGCCACCTGTTTTACTGATTGGCTGGTGCTGTCGAGTAAATAGCAGGCCCGCTGAATTTTCATATTTATGAAATACTGAATAGGCGATTGGCCGGTATGCGCTTTAAATTTTTTAGTGAAGTGATATTTCGATAATTTTACCCCCGCCGCCAATTCGTCGAGCTTGAGTTGACCGTGAATATGTTCCTGCATAGTGGCACGTAGCCGCTCCCAATTTAATGCCTTACCGCTTTGCGGACGCTGTTGACGAACCAGGAGTGCGATATAGCTGAGAAGCGCCTGCAATTGATGGCCGCCTTGCACAAATTCGGCAAATTGATAGGCGCTGCGGCGCAGTTCAGAAAGGCCGTCAAATATCCGTACCACCCTCGGTTGCACGCCAATATTAAAGCAGGGGCTGCTGGGTTGAATGTGCCGGTAAAAATCTCCCGCGAGCTTGCCTTGAAAATGTAGCCAGTAAATTGTCCATGGATCCTTGGCGTCGGCCTTGTATGCGTGGGGGTGATCCGGTGGCAGCAGAATAATATCGCCGCTATTGATCCGGTAGTGCTTGTCGTCGCACATCAAGGTGCCCTTGCCGGCAATGCAGTATATAAGTAGGTGGCTGTCGTGTTGCTGGCGTTGCATGCGGTGACCAAAGGCGGCAGGGTAATAGCCCATGGCGAAGGGGTACAGACCCTCAGTTAGGGGGTGGGCGGCCAGCTGCGTTTGCATAAATTGCGGTGTTAGAAAGCGAATGCCTTGGGGGGGGAGTGGCCAGTCTGAGGTGATGGGCATGGTAAGCCTATGGATTTAGGTGGCTTTTTCTTTTTTTTAGGAATTATTTAGACTAAAATCTATGCGCAATATAGTCCATTAAGTCGGCAACATAATCAATCCTACCAGATTCATAACTGTGTTTATATAGTTGCCCTATTTCAGCATGACTGGGTGCGACCCAGCCATGTGTTGTAAACCACAAAAAGAACCCGGAGAGATATCATGGCCGCTGAAACCGCTGTTGCTACTACAGAAGAGGCGCTACTTGTGCAGTCTCTGATTGCCCGCTCGCGCGCCGCGCAAGCTCAGATCGCCGATTATAGCCAAGAGCAAATCGACGAATTGATCACCGCGATGGTGTGGTCTGTTGCGCGCCAAGATGTTGCGGAAAAAATAGCCAAATTCACCGTAGAAGAGACCCAGCTCGGTAATTATGACGGCAAGTTTCTCAAAATCTTCAAAAAAACCCGCGCCGCATTGTTCGATATCATCAATGATAAGTCGGTCGGTATTTTAGAAGAAGACAAAGAACGCAATATCGTTAAAATCGCCAAGCCAGTAGGGGTGATCGGTGCCCTAACGCCTTGTACCAACCCGGAGGCCACGCCAGTCATTAAAGCGATATCTGCGATTAAAGGGCGTAACTCTATTATTGTTGCACCGCACCCGCGTTCAAAATTGACCAACAAAATGATCTGCGATTTGATGCGCGGCGCGCTTAAAGCCTGTGGCGCACCAGAGGACTTGGTTATTTCTATCGACAACCCGTCGATGGAGGGTACCGCTGAACTAATGAAACAATGCGACCGTATTTTGGCCACCGGCGGCGCGCCAATGGTGAAATCGGCATACTCAAGCGGTACGCCAGCACTGGGTGTTGGTGCAGGTAATGCGGTTATTACTGTTGATGACACTGCAGACCTAGATGAAGCTGCTGAAAAAATCCGTATTTCTAAAACTTTAGATCTGGCGGCATCGTGCTCTTCAGACAATGCGGTTATCGCCTTTGAATCAAACGTAGACGCGCTGCTTGAAAAGCTGCAAGCCCAAGGCGGCTATATCTGCAACGCTGAAGAGAAAGCTAAGTTGCAGAGTATTATTTGGGAAGACGGTCACATTGCAGCGCGTATTGTTGCCCAGCCTGCGAGTGTACTGGCTGAAATGTCGGGTATTGACCTACCTGAAGGTAAGACATTCTTCATTGTGCCTGAAACGGGTGCAGGTCCAGATCACCCCTTTTCTGGGGAGAAGATGTCGGTTGTGATGGCTTTTTACACAGTGAAAGACATTGACGGCGCCATTGCCATGACGAATGCTATTCAGGCGTATCAGGGTCAAGGCCATTCCTGTGGTATTTATTCTTATAGCGATGAGAATATCATGAAGTTTGCCTACGCGACCAAAACCTCTCGGGTCATGGTTAACCAGCCACAGGCGCCATCTAACAGCGGTAACTTATGGAATGGTATGCGTCAAACCTTCTCGTTAGGTTGTGGTTCTTGGGGCAATAATAGCACCAATAACAATATTACTTGGCGCGACCTGATTAACGAAACTTGGGTGTCTAAGCCGCTGGCTGTGACTAAAGTGATTCCATCGGACGAAGAACTGTTCGGTAAAGTAATGGGTAAGTTCAAGTAAGTTTTGCTTCTAAACGCCGCGCTTTCCGCGGCGTTTTTATTGATGATTAAATCACAAAGAGAATCATATGGACTTTAACCTTTCTGATGATCAAAAGGCATTTGCCGAAAGTGCGCGGTCATTTGCCGACGGCATTTTTAAGCCGAATGCGGCACAGTGGGACGCTGAGCATATTTTTCCCAAAGATGCGCTAAAGCAGGCCGGTGAATTAGGCTTTATGGGTATGTATACCCCTGAGGACGCTGGCGGTTTGGGTATGAGCCGCTTGGATACCAGTGTTATTGTTGAAGAGTTGGCGCGGGGCTGTACCTCGACCGCGGCGTTTTTAACCATTCACAATATGGCGACCAGCATGGTCGGCACCTACGGCAAACCGGCCTTAATAGAGGCGTGGTGTAGCGATTTGGTGATGGGTGAAAAACTGGCGTCTTATTGCTTAACCGAGCCCAGCGCCGGTTCCGATGCGGGCAGCCTGCGTAGCACCGCTCGCGCCGATGGCGATAACTATATTGTTAACGGCAGCAAAATGTTTATCTCCGGCGCGGGTTCAACCGACTTGCTGGTGGTGATGTTGCGCACTGGTACCGACGGTCCTAAAGGTATTAGTGCCTTTGCGATTCCGGCGGACGCTCCGGGTATAAGCTACGGCAAGAAAGAAGAGAAAATGGGCTGGAATAGCCAGCCAACGCGCACCGTGAGCTTTGAAGACGTGGTGGTTCCGGCGGCGAATATGCTGGGCAGCGAAGGCCAGGGCTTTAAAATTGCTATGAAAGGCCTAGATGGCGGTCGTATCAATATCGCTACCTGTTCGATTGGCACTGCTCAGGCCGCGCTGGAAGCGACCATTGAATACGTGAAAGAGCGCAAACAGTTTGGTCAAGCGATTGCCGACTTCCAAAACACCCAGTTTAAATTAGCAGACATGACCACCGATCTGGTGGCGGCGCGGCAGATGGTGCGTTTGGCGGCGTTTAAACTCGATAGCGGCGACCCAGAAGCGAGTACCTATTGCGCCATGGCAAAACGCTTTGCGACCGATGTATGTTTCAATATTTGCAATGACGCCCTGCAATTACACGGCGGTTACGGTTACATTAAAGAATACCCACTGGAACGCCATGTTCGCGACAGCCGCGTGCATCAAATTCTGGAAGGGACCAATGAAATTATGCGGGTCATTATTGGCCGACGTTTATTAATAGATGGCGCCTTGGAGGTGATTAAGTGAGCAACTACAGCCCTACAGAAAAACTAAAAGTAGAGATCATTGACCATACAGCATTGATTACCATCGACAATCCAGGTGCAAATACTTGGGATGCTGAATCCTTAAGCGGTATGCGCGAGCTGATCGCCAATTTAAATGCCGACAAAAACATTTACAGCCTAGTGATTACTGGCGCTGGCGAGAAATTCTTCTCAGCGGGTGCCGATTTAAAAATGTTTGCCAGTGGCGACAAAGCGGTTGCTCAAGATATTGGTTTAAAATTTGGCCAGGCTTTTGAAGCATTAGCGGACTTCCGTGGTGTTTCAATTGCGGCGATCAATGGCTTTGCGATGGGGGGCGGTTTGGAATGCGCCTTGGCCTGCGATATCCGCATTGCTGAAAGCCATGCCCAAATGGCGCTGCCAGAAGCGAAAGTGGGCTTGTTGCCCTGCGCCGGCGGTACCCAGCGTTTGACAGCTTTGGTTGGTCCAGGTTGGGCTAAGCGCATTATCTTGTGCGGCGAGCGTATTAAAGCAGATAAAGCGCTGAGCCTTGGTTTGGTTGAGGAAGTTGTTGAATCCGGTACGGCTAAAGCAGCGGCACTGGCCTTGGCGGCGCAGGTTGCCCAGCAAAGCCCCGTTTCGGTGACCTTCTGTAAAGAGCTGATTCACAAGCCTCGCGAAGCGGTTATGCCCCAGGGTTTGCTGCTTGAGCGCGAGCGCTTTATTCAGTTATTTGACACTTTAGATCAAAAGGAAGGGGTGAATGCCTTTCTTGAAAAGCGCAGCCCAGAGTGGAAGAACGCGTAATGGTGGCGCATGTAGAAGAAGTTTTATTTGAAGAGCGTCGCTCGGCCAGTGGTCCTGCGGTGGGTGTTATTACCCTGAATGTCGAAAAGACCTTGAATTCACTCACCCTGAATATGGTTGAGCTGATGTTGGTCAAGCTCCGGGAATGGCGCGAGCGCAGTGATATTGCCTGTGTGTTTATTCATGGTGCTGGGCAAAAAGCCCTGTGTGCCGGTGGCGATGTTCAGGCTTTATATAAGTCATCCGTCGAGCAGCCCGGTGGCCCCTGTGAATACGCGGAAGCGTTTTTTGAACAGGAATACCGCGTTGACTATTTGCTGCACCAATTCGACAAGCCGGTCATTGTTTGGGGCCACGGTATTGTTATGGGCGGTGGTATGGGCGTGTTTGCGGCGGGTAGCTATCGGGTTGTTACCGAAAAGACCCGTTTGGCCATGCCTGAGATCACCATTGGCTTATACCCCGATGTTGGCGGTAGTTATTTTTTGAACCGCATGCCGGGTAAAGCTGGTTTGTTCTTGGCCTTAACTGGCGCGTCGTTTAATGCGGCGGATGCACTGTATCTCGGTTTGGCTGAGGGCTTTATTGAACACGAGTACGCTGGAGAGGTATTGAACGCCTTAACCGACGTGGCGTGGTCTACCGGTGTTGCCGACAACCAAGAGCGTGTTTTTGATTTGATGGCTGGCTTCGTTGCTCGCTCGAAAGCCGCGCTACCTGCAGGAAATGTGGAGGCTGCAGCGCTAGAGATTGAGCAGATCTGCGCCGGTGACGACGATCTTGCGGTGATCAATAGCATTATTGCTGCGCAGTCTGAAAATCCCTGGGTTCAGAAAGCTGCCGCGACCTTGGCGTCAGGCTCACCGCTAAGCGCGCGCTTGATTGCCGAGCAAATTCGCCGCTGCAAGGGCTTGAGTTTGAAAGCGGCGTTTCAGGCCGAGGCATTGCTATCAACCACGATTATTCGTCAGCCCGAATTTGCTGAAGGTGTGCGCGCGCTGTTAATAGACAAAGACAAAAACCCCGCCTGGCAGCATGCATCGCCAGCCGAGGTACCGCAGTCTTTAATCGATCATCATTTTACCGCGCCCTGGGCAGAGAACCCACTGGCTGATTTATAGGTGACATCGATGGTCAGTAGCAAAATGAATAACTAGGCAATGGTTTTGGGACGGCCTAGGCCGTTCCATTTTTTAATCTTGAGGTGGCCGCTGGGCCGTCAGCAATCGAATAAATAGGTAAGTGTCATGGCGAATATAGCGTTTATTGGTTTAGGGAATATGGGCGGGCCAATGGCTGCCAATCTAGTTAAAGCTGGCCATCAGGTAACGGTTTTTGACTTGGTAGACGCCGCGATGGATGCGGTTGTTGCCCAGGGAGCCAGCAAAGCGGCCACGGCATTGGACGCCCTCGCTGGCGCTGATACCGTGATAACCATGTTACCTGCGGGCAAACATGTGGCTGGCCTCTACCTTGGTGACGAAGGTTTGATCGCGAAGGCGAGCACCGGTACTTTGTTTATGGATTGCAGCACTATCGATGCTGAAACTGCCCGCAAGGTTGGCGAGGCAGCAACGGCTCATGGCTTGCAAATGCTGGATACGCCGGTATCTGGAGGCGTCAAGGCGGCCCAAGCTGGCACGCTGGCCTTTATGTGTGGTGGCGATACTGCGGCCTTTGAACGGGGCAAAAAAGTACTCGAAGGCATGGGGAAAAACATTTTTCTTGCTGGTGATCACGGTGCTGGTCAGATCGCTAAAATCTGCAATAATATGCTTCTTGCCGTACACATGATTGGTACCGCAGAAGCACTGCAATTGGGTGCAAACAATGGCCTAGACCCGAAGGTATTGTCAGAGATCATGCTCAATAGCTCTGGTAAGAACTGGTCGCTAGAAAACTACAATCCCTATCCGGACGTTATGCCTACCGCGCCAGCGTCAAATGACTATAAGCCCGGCTTTATGGTACAGCTCATGCTTAAGGATCTGGGGCTAGCCATGGAAAATAGCTTAGTTACGCAAAGCGCGGTGCCAATGGGGTCTCTGGCCCGCAGCCTGTACTCCTCGTTCTCTCAAAAAGGCAATGCCCAGCGCGACTTCTCCGCCATTTTGGAAATGTTTCAGTCTGAATAGTGAATAGTGCGCTGCGCGCGCTTTGCTAAATAAAAAAGGCAGCTAGCGCTTAGGCGTTAGCTGCCTTTTTTATTTGCGTGCTGCGCCATTGCCACTACTTTGTGGCAAGGTAGGAGCTAGTGCTTATGTTGAATAGAATGAATTATGGCTTTTGATGCTGGAACGGCGGTTATTCTCATCGGTATGCCCGGGGCGGGTAAATCGACCATTGGTGTGCGCCTAGCAACCCAACGCAGCATGCCTTTGATTGATACCGATCGCCTTATTGAGCAGCGTGAAGGCTTGACATTGCAGGCGATACTTGATCAGCGCGGCTATTTAGCGCTGCGTGAAATCGAAGCACAAGTCTTGATTAATCACCGCTTCACCGGCCAGATTGTCGCCACCGGTGGTAGCGCTGTATACAGCGCCGAGGCCATGGCGCATTTGAAGCGCTTTGGCCTCTGTGTATTTTTGGACATCCCCTTAGACGAGATTCTTCGCCGGGTGCAGAATCTTGATCGTCGCGGTATTGCCGGGCCGTCAGGCGTAAGTTTGGCTGATGTCTACGCCGAGCGCCTGCCGCTCTATAGGCAGTATGCCGACATTATCATCGATGGCACCAACCTGGATGAATTGACCCTACTGGCAGAGGTTGAGGCGGCGTTAAAAACCTTCTAAGGATATGCAGGCCACTGAGAGTGCAAAGAGCGCTGTGAGTACGTTAAGCTAGGGCGATAGATTTACGGCACAGAACTGCCAAAATAACGAGAAGGACCCCCACCCCTAATGCCTGTAAAAGCCTATACCTGTATTGAAATCAGTAAAGAAGACTTGAAGTTTTCCGGTGCACACTTCACTATTTTTTCCGCCACCGAGCGGGAGCGTCTGCACGGCCATAATTTCAAGGTCAGCTTATTGTTAACCGCCGATGTGGGCGACAATGGCATGTGTTTTAGCTATGTGGAGATTAAAACCCGCTTGCGTAAGCTCTGTGCCCAGCTCGATGAGTACACCTTGCTGCCCGCATCGTCACCGTTTATGCAGATTCGCACCGAGGGTGCGCAATACATTGCTGAGTTCAATGGCGAGGAGATTCCCTTTCTAATTTCAGATACTTTGGTGCTGCCAGTGCGCAATACCACCGTCGAGGAATTCGCCCGTTATTTATTAGAACTCTTGCTGCGTGACGCGCCGTTTATTGAAGGTAATGAAATTCGTGAATTAGTCATGAAAGTCTCTTCAGGTCCCGGGCAATGGGGCTCGGCGAGCTGGAGTCGGGATTAGCAGCGACGATGCTGCAGTGGCATAACTGCATTAGACCACGCTCAGGTTGGGGGCAGTTCAGACCACTAAGTTTGGTAACTGGGAATGAAAAATGAAGAAAGTATTGATTGTCAGTGGGGGCAGCCAGGGTATTGGCTATGCTACGGCACAGCGATTCCAGGCTGAGGGCTACCGAATTGTTAACCTATCGCGTAGAGGTATCGCTTTAGAAGGCGCGAAACAGATCTGTGTCGATATGCAGCAAGCAGATTGGTTGCAAAGTTGTGGTGCAGAGCTGGCAGCCATTGCAGAGGGTGCTGATAAGGTGGTGTTGTTACACAATGCTGCTCGCCATGACGGCGATAGCGTCGGTAATTTGGCAGCGGAAAACTTTAGGCAGGTATTACAGGTTAATCTAGTGGCGCCACAGCAGTTAAACGCATTACTGATACCGAAAATGAAACCGGGCTCCGCCCTTCTTTATATGGGCTCAACCTTGAGTGAGAAGGCTGTGGCGGGCTGTGCTTCCTATATTGCTAGCAAGCACGGGGTTATTGGTTTAATGCGAGCAACGACTCAGGATTTGATCGGCTCCGGAATTCATAGTGCTTGTATTTGCCCAGGTTTCACTGATACCGGTATGTTAAGAGGCATGCTTGGTGATGATCCGGCGGTGTTAGCGGGTGTCACTGGTATGGTCAGTTTTGGGCGCTTGATTGACCCTGCAGAAATTGCCGCAACAATTTGGTTCTGTGCAAGCAGTCCGGTTATTAATGGTAGCGTTATTCACGCTAACCTCGGGCAAATTGAACGCTAATCGGTTTTTTCGCTATTTTTTTGGCGCGTTATTTTCTGCTTTATAATGGGGCGATATTGCTGTTTTCAGTGTCGCGCCTTCTCGATTGATTCACCTCGCTGCGCAATTTCAAATCCACTCCTAAGCCCGGTTATGCGGCTTGAATAGCGTCTGTCGCTCACTCTTGCCGCGATGATGAACGCACCGCCAAGTGGGGGCATGCTCGGTAACGTTTCTCTTCTGATCCCCAATATTTTGTGATGGCCGCAATCTTGCTTAATCTTTAATGACCGATTTACTTTAAGTTTATGTATTTGTCTGCATAAATATTGTTGAAGTGCTTTAGGCATAAGCCCTCGGTAGATAGGTAGTATCCAAGATGGTGTTGTGCGCTAATTCGCACCATGATTTCACTGTTACTAGAATGTTTAAAAGTTTCGTGTACGAGCAAATATTTTTTTAGTTTTATTCCGTAAATTATTGATAATCCAACTGGATGCTCATCCCGTAACGGAGTACAGTAAAGAGGCTTGCACACATAAAGGGCGTTTAAAATATCCTTGTCGTGGAGTTTTTTAGCGCCGCAGCACAGCACAGAAGGAGATTGCAAAGATGGGCATATTAGATAATGTTCGTGAGCAATACCTGAAGGGGCGTGAAGAAGAGATGTCCCTTGAGGCCTATTTAGACCTCTGTCGTCAGGATCCCCTTGCTTACGCAACCCCCGCGGAGCGTATGCTGGCGGCCATTGGTGAGCCAGAGTTAATCGATACCCGCAAAGACCCGCGCTTGTCACGTATTTTTTCAAATCGTCTTATCCCTCGTTATCCTGCCTTTGAAGAGTTTTACGGACTTGAAGATGTCATTGCGCAGATTGTGGCGTTCTTTAAACACGCGGCTCAAGGCTTAGAGGAGCGCAAGCAGGTTCTGTATTTACTGGGCCCGGTTGGTGGTGGTAAATCCTCTATTGCGGAAAGATTAAAAAAATTAATGGAAGCGGCGCCAATTTATGCATTGAAAGGCTCGCCAATTAACGAGTCGCCGCTGGGTCTGTTTGATCCGCTGCGCGATGGTGAACAGCTGGAAAAGGAATACGGTATTCCCGCGCGTTATCTCACCGGCTTGTCCTCGCCTTGGGCAATTAAGCGCCTAGATGAGTACGAGGGTGATTTAACTAAATTCCGCGTGGTACGAATTCAACCCTCGGTTCTAAAACAGATTGCGGTTACAAAAACCGAACCCGGTGACGAGAACAACCAGGATATATCCACCTTGGTCGGTAAGGTAGATATTCGTAAACTTGAAGCTTATGCCCAAGACGATCCCGATGCCTACTCCTATTCCGGCGGTCTGTGTTTAGCCAACCAAGGTCTGCTTGAGTTCGTGGAGATGTTCAAAGCGCCCATCAAAATGCTGCATCCGCTACTAACCGCTACGCAAGAAGGCAATTACAAAGGCACTGAAGGTTTCTCGGCGATCCCTTTTCAAGGGGTGATTTTGGCTCACTCTAATGAGTCGGAGTGGCTGACTTTTAGAAACGACAAACACAACGAGGCGTTCCTTGATCGGGTGTATATCGTTAAGGTTCCCTATTGCTTACAGGTGTCAGAAGAGGTCAAAATTTACGAGAAGTTGATGCGCCACAGCTCCTTGGCTAAGGCGCCTTGCGCACCGGGAACGCTGGAAATGTTGGCCCAGTTTACGGTCTTGTCCCGCCTCAAAGAGCCAGAGAATTCTAGCATTTATTCAAAAATGCGGGTCTATGACGGCGAATCATTAAAAGACACTGACCCAGCCGCGAAATCCTTCCAAGAGTATCGCGATTACGCGGGTATCGACGAGGGTATGACCGGCATGTCGACCCGTTTTGCCTTTAAGGTATTGTCGGCGGTATTTAATTACGACAACGCCGAGATTGCCGCCAACCCCGTGCATTTAATGTATGTGCTGGAGCAGCGTATTCTTCGCGAGCAATTACCGGAAGACACACAGCGAACTTACCTGGAATTTATCAAGGGCTGGCTCGCAGTGCGCTACGCGGAGTATGTCGGCAAGGAAATTCAAACTGCATATTTGGAATCGTACTCTGAGTACGGTCAGAATATTTTTGATCGCTATGTGACCTTCGCCGATTATTGGATTCAAGACGAAGATTATCGGGACCCAGAAACTGGTGCAATTTTTGACCGAGGCACCTTAAACAGCGAATTGGAAAAAATTGAAAAGCCCGCTGGCATCGCCAACCCCAAAGATTTCCGCAACGAAATTGTCAACTTTGTATTGCGAGCCAGAGCGCAAAACGAGGGTCGAAATCCCAGCTGGACTAGTTACGAAAAATTGCGAGAGGTCATTGAGAAGAAAATGTTCTCAAGTACCGAAGAACTCTTGCCCGTTATTTCCTTCAACGCCAAAGCCTCTGTGGAAGACAAGCAGAAGCACGAGAACTTTGTGACGCGTATGGTTGAGAAGGGTTATACCCCGAAACAGGTCAGGCTGTTGTCCGAGTGGTATTTGCGGGTTAGAAAGTCGGGTTAATACTCAGTCAATGAAAGAGGCGTAATATGTCAATGATCATTGACCGCCGCCTGAATGATCGCAATAAAAACGCCAGCAATCGCCAGCGTTTTATCAGGCGTTACAAGGCGCAGCTGCGCAGATCGGTCGCCGATATTGTCGCCGACCGCTCGATTACCGACATGTCGCGGGGCGGCGAGGTTGGTATTCCAGTAAAAGATATTTCCGAACCAAAGTTTCGCGTTGGGCGCGGTGGTGACCGCGAAATGGTGCACCCTGGCAATAAAGAGTTTACCACCGGTGACCGTATTGCTAAGCCTCCTTCTGGTGGGGGTGGCGGTGGCTCTGGCAGTGGCGAAGGTCAGGGCGAGGAAGGTCAAGATAACTTTATGTTCACACTCTCTAAAGAAGAGTTTATGAACCTGTTTTTTGACGATCTGGAACTGCCCCGCTTGGCGCGCAATGTGCTGGGTGATTCAAAGCAGTTTACTTATCGCCGCGCGGGCTACACGCCAAGCGGGGTGCCGGCAAATTTGTCGGTGCCGCGCTCCCTGCAAAATGCCATGGCGCGACGCATAGCCCTGCGCGCACCGTTGAACCGTGAATTAGCCGAATTAAAAGCGGGCGCTGGCACTGCGGAAGAAATTGAGGCACTGGAAAAGCGGATTGAACGAATTCCATTCCTTGATGAATATGATCTGCGTTTTCGTCATCGCGTAAAAGAACCCAAGCCAATTAGCCGCGCAGTGATGTTTTGCTTAATGGATGTGTCGGCGTCGATGTCGGAGCAGAAAAAAGATCTGGCCAAGCGCTTTTTTACCTTGCTTTATCTCTTTCTTAGCCGTAAATACGAACACGTCGAGCTGGTCTTTATTCGTCACACCTCCAATGCGGAGGAGGTCGATGAACACGCGTTTTTTCACGACCCCCAAACTGGGGGTACCGTGGTGATGTCGGCGCTTAATTTAATGATCGAAATCCTCGAAGACCGCTACTCGCCGAGTCAGTGGAATATCTATGGTGCTCAAGTTTCCGACGGCGATGCCTTTGGCAGCGATCCCCAGCGCAGCGCGATGCGTCTCAGCAAAGATATTCTGCCTCAGTGCCGGTATTTTGCCTACGTTGAAATACCCGACAGCCCTAGCATTATTACTCCGCTGGCGGCGGCGTATAGCCAAATTCGCGACGCAAGTTTCGCAATGAGTACATTGATGGATCGTGGCGACGTCTACCCCGTGCTGCGGGAGCTGTTTCAGAGGGAGACTGCATGAGACCATTGAAGGACAGCGTGTTATCGCGGGGTGGTGATTGGAACTTTGAGCTCTTGCGGTGCTACGACAAAGAAATTGGCATTATCGCCAAAGAGTATGGCCTCGATACCTATCCCAATCAGATCGAGGTGATTGCCTCGGAACAAATGCTCGACGCCTACGCTTCTGTGGGTTTGCCAATAAGCTATGCGCATTGGAGTTACGGCAAAGAATTTATTCAAAACGAGGAAGCCTACCGTCGCGGTCAGCGGGGGCTGGCCTATGAGTTGGTGATAAACTCCGACCCCTGCATTGCCTATTTAATGGAAGATAACAGTATGCCCATGCAAGCGCTGGTAATTGCCCATGCCTGCTACGGGCACAACTCTTTTTTTAAAGGTAATTATTTATTTAAACAGTGGACCAGCGCCGACGCCATTGTCGATTACATGGTATTTGCTCGAAAGTATATTTTTGAGTGCGAACAGCGCTACGGCGAAGATCGGGTAGAAGAGACCTTGGATGCCTGCCACGCCTTGATGGATCATGGTGTAGACCGCTTTCATCGGCCCTCGCCACTGTCGGCAGAGGATGAACTCCAGCGCCAGCATGAGCGCGAGGAGCACGCCTGGAAACAATACGATGATATTTGGCGGACATTGCCTCAGAAACGTGACGACGGCGTCAGCGTTAAAAAGAAAAAGCGCGTATTCCCTCCCGAACCACAAGAAAACCTACTGTATTTTATTGAAAAATACTCGCCCACCCTTGAACCTTGGCAGCGTGAGATTGTGCGGATTGTGCGCAAGCTGGCCCAATATTTTTACCCCCAAGGATTAACTAAGGTGATGAACGAGGGCTGGGCGACGTTTTGGCACTATACCTTGTTAAATAGCATGTACGATCGCGGCTTGGTTGATGACGGTTTTATGTTCGAGATTCTGCAGTCTCACACCAATGTGGTGATGCAGCCTGGTTTTGACCACCCCGGCTATTCGGGGATAAACCCCTATGCTTTAGGTTTTGCGATGATGCGCGATATTCGGCGGATCTGTGAAGAGCCAGATGACGAGGACCGCGAATGGTTCCCTGATATTGTTGGCAAGGACTGGCGCGAGGTGCTCGACTTTGCCATGCGCAATTACAAAGATGAGTCTTTTATTGCCCAGTATTTGTCCCCTAAGTTGATCCGCGAATTTCATTTGTTCGCCATTGCTGACGAGCACAAGGCCGATCATTTGCGGGTGGAGGCTATTCACAATGAAGAAGGCTACCGCGAGGTGCGCCGCTTACTCTCCAAACAATATAATCGCGATGTCTTAGTGCCAGATATTCAAATTGTGCGCTACGAGCACATGGGCGACCGATCCTTGGTGTTGCGTTATAACCGCTTGCGGGAGCGGCCGCTTACCGACGACGCCACGGAAGTCCTTAAGCATCTTAGTCGCCTGTGGGGTTTTAAGGTCACCATGGAAGTATTTGAAGAAGGCAAGGGCGTTGTTGATAAAACCGAGGTCTCTCCGGTTTAAAGACTAGCCGCAGGGCTAGTCTTAGTTCGTATTAGTTTCCTTCAAATTGGGCGGTCGTTTTATTCACAAATGCGTCAACGGCGCGGTGATGGTCCTTGGTGTGGTGACATTGGGACTGAACATCGGCGCAGACGTCCAAAAAGTCACCTAACTCTTGGCGTTGGGCCAGCTTCATTAGACGTTTGGTTTGCCGCAGTGCCAAAGGTGGCTTGGTCGCATAATCTCGGGCGTAAGCCTCTGCCGTGGCCATTAACTCCTCGCTAGCGACACATTCGAGTAATATCCCCATTTCTAAAGCTTCCTTACTGTCAATGATCCGGCCGCTAAAGCTAAGTTCCGCGGCGCGTTGGTAACCTACTAAGCGCTGTAAAAACCACGCGCCGCCATCACCGGGAATTATCCCTAGATTAATAAATGTTTCGCCAAAACGAGTGTGTTCACAACCTATGCGTAAATCGGCCATGCTGCATAAGTCAAAGCCCGCACCAACCGCGGCTCCGTTGACCGCAGCGATGGTTACTATTTCGGCACTGTGCATAGCCCGAGATATGCGCTGAATGCCGTTGCGGTAACTGTCGCTGATTTCCGCTTGGCTACCGCCAAACATACCCTGCTTGTCGCGCATTTCTTTCACATTGCCACCGGAGCTGAAGGCTTTGCCTGTGCCCGTAATAATCAGCGTTGAAATTGCTTTGTTCGCATTGGCCCAGGCAATGGTGTTGCACAAATCGTTGATTAGGTTTGTGCCGGTGAGAGCGTTGCGGAGGTCGTCGCGTTCAAAACGGAGAGTGGCATAGCCCGCGTTGACGGAGAGGGATGCGTCGATGAGTGTAAGTGTTGAATTCATATTCGTTTCCAAGTTTGAGGGATTTCGGGAAATTAGGGCGCTTAATTTTGTCTGTTGCGCAGTATATCAAAGCGTAGGTCGATCTTAGTGTCTGTATCGCAGCGTTTGTGGCTGGAGGTTGGCCTTGTTTTTGCTTAAACCCTGATGATTACGCGATAAAGCGTGATGTTGAATACTTGGTGGCCATTTTTCGTGCATTGATTTGTTTGGTTTTTACGTAGCATAACACCGGGTGTTACGAAAAGTATCTTGTGTGCTATTAAGAATAAAAGGTGATTTATGAGCAAAGTATTTACTGATCAGCTTGCGGCCTTGCCGTTGTCCCAGGTATTTATTCGTCTACTACCTAGTGGGGCTTATGTGGCGGCAATTGCGCTAGAGGGAAGGGTGTTAAATATCTATGAAAATGAAGAGATGCCCCTGAAAAGGCGTTCGTTAGATGAGATTTTGCAATATTTAATGGCCTGCGGCTGCCCTCGCAAATCGTTTGTTGGCGATGAGATAGATGCACTGGCTAGGCTTGTGATGGCTGAGCCGCTACTTGTACATGCTGCAATGTGAAAATTGGTGACATATTCGCGCTAATATTGAAGGAGTTCTAATTTGGACTGCCCTGCGCCGTCCTGGCGCAAGCGAGTAGCGCTGAACTTGGGGTGACGCGCTTTAAAGACCGAATTATAACTGTGGGAAGAAGGCGCGCAATATTACTCTGACTTGACGTCAAGCGTGCCTAGCAATGTACCGTGGGGCAACAGCTCCAATCTAAAGTGGCCGCTTTTTGATAGCGGAATGTTTAGCTCTTGGGGCGCATCAGGCTTGAGTCGAAGTGTTTCATCATAACCCTGCAATTTCAGCTGTTCTGGCCGATTGCTGTGCACAACAAGAATCAGTTTCTGGCCCTGATCTAGCGCGATTGCTTTAGGGCCGTCTATGAGTTGGCCGTCAACAAGTTGCCAACTCACACGGTAGTCTGCCTTTTCTTGGACGTCCGAACGTAAAAATCCTATGGCATATACAGCAATCGCAAGTGCGGCAAGCGAATAAATTATCTTGCTGTTCATGGGCGTCCCCCCTTCTGAACGTTCAGGATGGTAATTCACCCACCATAATAGAAATCGCTGGCATTGAGAATGCTTCGTGCTATAAATCGTATATGCTATTATAAGCCACTGATTTTGTTTTGTTTTGTTGAGTCTAAATGACGGTTATTTGCCTGTGCGACTTCGTGTAACAGTATTTTTGGCAACTAAAATTGTCATGGCGAGTCATTATATCTACTGGCAAGGCTGGTTTCGTTCCGACAACGAACGGTGTATAGGTATCGTGCGACTATACTCTGCTTTGGTTCTATAAAGTGTAAAGAGGCAATTGAGTGGTTGAAGCGCTGAAGGTAATTATCACCACGTTTACGATGAGGTTCCTGTTTCTTGCCTTGTTGCTCTTCATTGTACTTACCGTATTAATGATCCCTGTGTCTGATCATAACGTTCGAAAAAAGGAAGAGCGCCAATTAGAAAATCATTTGCGCAATGCTGTCGACGAACGCAGCAAAGCGTTTATGGCGAGTATTGAGCGGTTGAAGAGGGATACGTTATTCCTAGCAGGCACACCGCCGATACAAGGTATTATTAGGGCGAAAAATAATGGCGGAATTGATCCTCAGGTAAATAATGCTACTGAAGTGTGGGAACAGCGCTTGCAAGAAATTTTCTCTGGCTATTTAGAGATTCAGCCCGGCGTTCAGCAAGTTCGCTATATTGGTGTTGCTGATCAAGGGCGTGAACTGGTTCGTGTTGATAGGAAAGGGCAGGAAATAGCAGTGATTGACGCTGCGCAATTACAACAAAAGGCTGACCGAGATTATTTCTTTGAATCACTTAACAGGGCGCTTGGCGAGGTTTATGTATCAAAAATTGATCTTAATCGTGAATTCGGCGAAATAGAAATTCCTCATATCCCAACCTTAAGGCTTGCTACTCCTGTTTTCGATAAAGCGGGCATTGCTTTTGGTGTGCTCGTCATAAATGTAAATTTGCTCGATATTTTTGCAACGATAGGTGCAGATTTTTCGTCAGGCGAGAATGTTTATCTGGTGAATTCTGACGGCGATTTTCTTATGCACCCGGAGGCTGGTCGCGCTTTTGCCTTTGAATTGGGTGCACCATTTCGCTGGCAGGATGAATTTGATAGAACGTTCAGTGGCAAAGAAAATAGACTATATCGAATAAGTGATGGCAGTCTATTTTATATCGCGGCCCGCGAAAATTATTATGATGGCGATTACTTCGTGGGAGTGGCGGTTTTAGCGCCCGAAAGTGTCGTAGATCAAACAGTGGCTGCGGCGCGAACATACAATCTTATTATATTGATTAGCTTGTTGTTGATTATCTTGGTGTTCTTGTACCTCATGGCAATAAATATCCGGCGCCGAGAAGAATCTGCACGACAGAACTCGTCAATGGCTGCGATTGTTGAGGGGTCTAATGATGCTATTGTGAGTGAGACTGTTGATGGTGTTATTCATAGTTGGAACGATGCCGCCCAGCGAATGTTTGGTTACCCTACAGAGCAGGTTGTCGGCAAGACCATGAACAGCTTGGTTGTACCTGAAGATTTGGAGGACGAGGCAGTCATCCTTCGGAAGCGAGTTTTTAATGGTGAAACGATTCCAAATTTTGAGACGCATCGTCGTGATCAGAATGGTCAAGTTATTTTTGTGTCGATAACCGTTTCTCCCGTTAAAGACGCTAGCGGAATAATATTCGCCGCTGCTAATATTATTCGGGATATTAGCGATATGAAGGCGGCGCAGGCGCAATTAGTTGAAATGAACCACCGTTTAGAAGAGCAAGTTGCCACACGGACAAGTGAGCTGGAAGCGTCTGGGGTGTTGCAGGACGCTATTTTAGCAAACGCAGGCTACGCGATTTTTGCGAACAAGCCGGACGGCACCATAACGCTCTTTAACCCAGCAGCGGAGGCCATGCTTGGTTATCGCGCGAGTGAGATGGTGAATAAAAAGACCATGCAGGTGATGTTTGTAAAAGAAGAAATAGAGGATGAGTTAAAGCGGTTAGCGAAGTTAGATCATCAAACGCTGGTAGGCAGTAAAGGCAAACTTATTACGCAAGATGTGAATTATGAAAAGGAGTGGACGTTTGTTCGCAAGGATGGAGTGAGAATTCCGGTATTACTTAAAAGCAACACATTGTACGACAGGGAGAATAAGGTAAGCGGTTATATCGGCATTGCTCGCGACCTTACCTTACAGAAACAGCAGCAAACTGAATTGTTGAAAGCAAAGGCATTGGCTGAAGAGGCGAGTAAGACTAAGGGCGAATTTTTAGCGAATATGAGTCATGAAATTCGTACTCCAATGAATGCCGTGTTGGGCATGCTGAATTTATTAAAATATACCGAAATGACCAATCGGCAGTTAGATTATGTCTTAAAGGCCAGCGGTGCTGCCGAGGCGCTATTGGGAATTATTAATGACATTCTTGACTTTTCTAAGATAGAAGCCGGGAAACTGTTGCTTGAAAAACGACCGTTTTCTATTGATGAAATATTGAAGGATATCGCTGTTATTCTGAGCATGAATATTAGTGATAAGAACGTTGAAATACTTTTCAATATCGATCCTGCGGTGCCTAAAACCGTGCTGGGTGATTCATTGCGTATAAAGCAAATTCTAATTAATTTGGCGGGAAATGCAGTTAAATTTACCGAGCAAGGTGAGGTAATGCTGTCGGTTTTCGTACAGCATGAGCGCAGTAATAGCATGGTGCTGGGGTTTAAAGTCAGCGACACTGGAATCGGTATGTCGGCCGATCAGCAAAAGCGTGTTTTTGAATCTTTTACTCAGGCAGAAGCGGCGACTACACGCCGGTTTGGCGGTACAGGACTTGGCCTGGTGATATGCCAGCGATTAATTCGACTGATGGGTGGCGAATTAGAAGTCGAAAGTGAAGAGGGCAAGGGCAGTACTTTTTCGTTTTCTCTTATTATTGAACCGGTAGAGGATGGGGCGCAGCGCGAGCTGGCGCAACGGGCACTGCCGGTTGAATACGAGAATCTTCGTTTACTCGTTCTGGACGATAATGCGCATGCGCGAGAGATTATTTCTGGAATTTGTCAAAACCTTGGTTGGGAAGTCGAAGAGGCGGAAAGCGGCAATATTGGTTTGGAGCTGATTAAGCAGAGTCTCGTTGAAGCTAAGCCCTATGATATTGTTTTTATTGATTGGATGATGCCGGGTTTAGATGGCTGGCAGACCGCAAGTGCTATTCAAACGCTTTGTGCAGACACACTAAGCCCGCGGCTTGTGATGGTAACGGGGCACGCAAAAGAGGTTTTTGAACAGCAGGACGAAGCCATCAGCACAGCGCTTGATGGCTTCTTGATGAAACCGGTCACCGCCTCGGATATATACAATACAATTATAGAGGCATTGGCAGATAAATCGGCCGAGCATAAAACGGGTATACAGCAATCGAATGCGACTCATGATGGGCTTGTTGGTATGCGTATACTCTTGGTGGAAGATAATATTACTAATCAGCAGGTTGCGCGGGAACTGCTCGCAATCGAGGGTGCTGAGGTAGTCGTGGCTGATAATGGTCAAATTGCCTTGGACAGTATTCGTCATGCGAATTTGCCCTTTGATGCAGTATTAATGGATATTCAGATGCCGGTGATGGACGGGTATACGGCGACTCGAGAGATTCGCGAAACCTTAAAATTGAGCTATTTACCTATTGTTGCGATGACCGCTAATGCGATGCCTGCGGATCGCGCTGCCTGCTTAGCGGCGGGAATGAATGATCATATTGGTAAACCCTTTGATTTGGCTGAGCTTGTGACGGTATTGCAAACCGTCTGCGGGCGCGCTAAGTCGAATCCGCAGGGTGACGCAGCAAGTAAAAGTGAAGGGCGGGCAGACCTACCGGAAGCCCCCATTGGTTTTGCATTTAAAGAAGCCTTGCTGCGTTTAGGTAATAATCGGGAGTTGTATGCAAGTCAGGCGCGGATGTTTGCCAGTCGACACCGTGATGACCTTGGCAAAGTTCTTTTGCTAATTCAAAAGGGTAATAGACCGGGCGCTGTTCGAGAGCTACACACGTTGCGCGGTGTGGCGGGAACATTGGGTGCGCAGGCGTTAGCGAGCCGACTCTCTGAACTTGAAATGGCGGCGAAAGGCCTAGTTGAATTGCCGATTATAGAGACCTTGCTAAATGCTACCGAGGCTTATCTTGAGGATGCGTGTAAGGTGATGCTTGACCTTGCTGATGCACTGGCGATGCCCGGGCGGGATATAACGCCTCCGCCGGTTATCGATGAGAAAATAAGTGCCAAGCTTGATGAGTTTGGGCGCCTTCTTAAAGACAGTAATATGAGTGCTTTAGACAGTTTTGAGAGTTTACGTGCTATATTTGCAGTCGATAGCGAACCAGCGACTAAGGTGCGGGAAGCCATGGCGAGTCTTGATTTTGCCGCAGCGCTCGAGGCTTTAACTATGATGAGGGATAACTGATTTTTACGGTAATGTATTTGATCACCACGCTATGCACAATATCAGGTTATGGTTATGAGTGAACTTAAGCACGCGCTGACACCTGGGTTGTACTCCGGCACGTTGGTATCAGAGCGCCCTCGGCTGTTGGTGGTTGATGATCAGCCCGTCAATATTCAGGCGCTTTATCAGGTTTTTGCTGAGGATAGCGAAGTCTTTATGGCCACGAGTGGTCAACAAGCAATTGATGTGTGCCGGCAAAAACAGCCAGATTTAATTCTGCTTGATGTGTTGATGCCGGATATGGACGGAATAGCAGTCTGTAAAATACTTAAGGCAGACGCTGAGACTCAGAATATACCCATAATCTTCGTTACCTCGCAAGACAGTCCCGAAGAGGAAACGCGTGGCTTGGAAGTGGGCGCGGTTGATTTTATTACCAAGCCAGTGAACCCTGCTGTAGTGCGTGCTCGGGTAAAAACACATTTAACGCTAAAAATGCAATCAGATGCGTTGCGGGCATTGGCGTCGATAGATGGCCTGACTCGTATCCCTAATCGGCGTTTCTTTGACGAGCGCTTAGATGCAGAGTGGCGCGCGTGTCGTCGGGGCGGAAATTCGCTTTCAGTCATTATGATTGATGTCGATCATTTCAAAAAATATAACGACCATTACGGGCATTTGGAAGGAGATAATTGCCTGAAGCGCGTGGCGAGCGCACTGGCGGAGAGCAATTGGCGAGGCCGAGATTTAGCGGCGCGGTATGGTGGGGAAGAATTTGTTTGCCTAATGCCTGAAACCGATCTGGCCGGTGCGATGAACAAGGCAGAAAGCCTGCGCTTGCAAATAGAAAATTTAGCGATGCCGCATTCGCAGTCTGCTAATGCTGATATGGTCACGATTAGTGTCGGTGTCGCGACTATTGTGCCGAGTGAACGGGAGTCAGAAGACGTTTTGCTGGGAGCAGCGGACGAACAATTGTACAAGGCAAAGCAAACCGGGCGTAATCGGGTGGCAGGTACCTCTTTAGCTAAAGGGTTCGGCGTATAGCGGTAGCTTAAGGTTTTATTTCAGTTGGTCGGCCAAAGTAGTAGCCTTGAAAATAGTTGATGCCCATTCCGGCGCAGGCATCGGCAACGGCCTGGCTCTCGACACCTTCCGCTAGGGTGGATATACCCATATCCTGCACCATCGCATTAAGCGACGACAGTAGCTTGTAATGTACAGAGTGCTGATCGCCAGCGCCTCTTACTAAACTGATGTCGAATTTGAGGATGTCTGGAGGCACTTCGGCTAGCTCTAATAGGCGGGCTTGGCCAGCGCCAAAGTCATCGTAGGCCAAGTTGATGTCCAAATCCCTTAAGCCAGCACGAATACGCCGCATAATGTTTAGGTCGGTTATTGCGGCTTCGTGAACTTCGAAAATTAAACGTAGGTCTGGGTATTGGTGTCGCAGCCTGCGTAAGCCTGCAAGTAGTTTGTCTGGCTCTTGACATTCCAGTGGGTGGCAGTTGAAAAACAGTGGGGTACGGATATTGGCACTTTTGGCTTGAGCGAAACTGCGCTGGCGAAAAAGCTCGCTGAGTTCAATTTCTTTGCCCATTTGCGCTGCGATTAAAAACAGCGCATAGGGGTTTTCGTCTAGGGTGGGATGTCGTCCTCGGCCCAGTAGCTCGTGGCCAAAGATATTTCCGTGACAGTCCATTATCGCCTGTTGGTAGCTTGTTACTTGGGCTTTGGTTAATAGCGTTAAGAACTCGCTGCCAAGAACGGGAAAATGGCGGGGCAGTGTGCGGTGTGAAATTTTGGTGTGGTCATCGCAATCCGTGTTTGCCGCTAAATTCCGTTGTTTCAGGCAATATTCAACACCGGCAAAGTGCACTACATCGCCCAATTTTAACGGCGTGGTTTGGCTAATGCGTTGGCGATTGACAAAACTGCCGTTGGTACTGCCCAGGTCGGTGAGAGCTGGTTTGTCATTGACTAATTCTAGGCGGGCATGACGGCGAGAGAGCGCTGCATTGTGAATGACAATATCATTGTCGGCACCGCGACCGATAGACGTAGCTTGTGCGGCAAAGGGTATTTGCTGGGGGAAATCCGAGCTTCTACTAAAGCTTTCCAAATAATAACAACTATCCATATTAGGACTTATCCGCTTTGTATGGGACCGCCGCTGCGGGCGCGCCAAAAGTAGCAATCGCAATAAATATAACCGAAGCGACGGCCTAGGTCATGCCAAACGGGGCTATCGGGGCTGTTAAAATGGGCAGGGGCTGTGCACGTTAATTGGTGCAGCGCTTATTGGGTGGCGAAACACAATATTGTCTGCATGGAGCAGTAAGCGCGCGGCCATGGCTCTTGTTTGCGCTGTACCATAAAGGTCGCAGCCTAATATGGGGTGACCTAGTGCCTGGCTGTGGATGCGAAGCTGGTGGGTTCGACCGGTTTGCGGGGTAAACTTGATGCGGCTGCGAGGTGGGTTATTCAGGCGTTCTAAAACCTGATAATGACTTTGTGCCGGCTTGCCGGTGGCAAAGCAAATCTTTTGCACAGGGAAGTTTGCCAGATCTTTGGCAATAGGCGCTTCTATATAGCCAGTGTCATCTTGTACGAGACCGGCTACTACGCTGATATAAGTTTTGTCAATGCTACGCTGCTGAAATTGCGTGGTCAACTTGGCGTTTGCGAACTTATTTAGGGCAATAATCATTAGGCCTGAGGTGCCTAAATCGAGGCGGTGGGCCAGTGTCGCAGTCGGAAATTGTTGAACTAGGCGATAGTGAACCGAATCCTTGTTAAGCGGATTTTTGCCCGACAGGCTAAGTAGGCCGCTGGGTTTATTTATCAGCAAGATGTGCTCATCTTGCATCAGAATACTGATCTTTTCTGCGCAAGGCGGGGCTACGAAGTTATCTGCTAAAGTGGGAGTTGATGTAGGCATAAACCGGTGGCGAATTGGGGCAATGGTTGGCCATCACTGGCCAAATTAATTTGACAGTATACGGGATTCACTCGGCGAATACTTAGGGGCTTGAGGCTGTCGCTTACCTGGCCCTTTTCCATGACAGCATCTAGCGGAAGTAGAGGCGCTCTTGCTATGATCGACGCGGCGCACGGGTATGTATTGGGGGGTGTCATAAATCACTCAGGCTAGTCTGCGCGTTGAAGTACCAGTATTTTTGCTGGTCTTTACTATTATTTATGCGGGGAAAGCGTTATGAATAAGAACTTGGGTTTGGCAGCGGTATTGATGGCTGCAGTATTACCTGTGTCGGCACTGGCGCAGACGGCGACAATGTATGTTACTGGCCAGTTTGGTAAAACCAGTTACGATTTGGACAGCGGTTCTAATGTTGATGACGAAGACAATGGTTATACCATGGGCATTGGTGTGCGTATGGGACCGAATGTCGCGATTGAGGGGGGCTATGTTGATCTAGGCGAAGTGTCTGGAGACTTGTTTTCTCGTGAGACTACTGGCGGATTCGCTGGCTTAGGTTTGTTTATTCCTCTGCAGCCAGGTTTTGAGCTAACAGGGCGGGCTGGTCTAATTGCATGGGACTCTGATACTACTAATACTTTGGGTGGTTTGAAGTCTACTGAAAGTGACGATGGCACTGATATCTATTTTGGCATTGGCGCGGCCTTTCAGGTGAGTCGCGAACTTCATCTTACCGTTGGCTTTGACCGTTACGATATCGACGACACTGATGTCGACATGCTGTCTTTGGGGGCGAAGTTTTACTTCGCAATGTAAGACTTGAGCTTAAACCTAATACAGGCACGCTACTGCCTGTATTAGGTGCGCAGATAGTGAATACTTAATTGCTGCAGTTGGTGTTGAGTTTTAATGCCTTAAACACCACAGAATTATGATCTTCTAAGCTTTTTTCTGGCTCCTCAGCAAGTCTGAGTTTAGGAAAACGCTTAAACAGTTCACTTAGTGTTAAGTACAGTTGGCGTTTAGCAAGTGCTGCGCCAATGCAAAAGCGTGGCCCGTAGCCAAAGAGCACATCGGGGTCGAATACGCGGCGAACATCCAGCTTCTCTGGCTCGTCAAAATACTCGGGGTTGTGATCTTTGAGGTGGGGCATCATCAAAACCATCTTTCCCTTTTTCACCTCTTGGCCCAGAAGCGCCATATCTGCTGGGGCATACCGAGCAAAGCCCATTTTAGCGTTGCCTGACCAGGCATTATTTCGCTAAAGGCATTCGCAAAGGCATCGGCCGAGGCTAGTGCTAAGGGGATTTGATCGGGATTTTTTAGCAAGGTATAAACCGACCACTGCTGGGCTACCAGCGTGGTGTCTGCGCCAGCGCCAATTAGCGCCAAAATTAACGTAATAATATCCCACTCATTAAATTTCTCATTCTCAGCTTCAATTTTAAGTAGGGTGGTGAGAAAGTCACCGTCTACAGGGTCCTTGCGGCGCTCGGCTATTATCTCTTGCAGAATATCGATGGCTTTATTGCTGTCGTCTTGCGCGCGTAGCCTGCGCTCTTCAGAAATGGTTGGGTTCCATGTTTCGGTAAACGTCATGGTTACCCGCTTCATCGCGGGCCAATATTTTTCTGGTACGCCGATCATGGCGGTTATCGAGATAAAGGGAATGTGTCTCGCGACTTCCTCGATATAGTCAAAACTCTCAGGCTCGCCAATCTCATCAAATAGCTTTTTAACATGAGGCTCAAGGCGGCGCTGAATATTCTCAACGACGTTGCGCGAAAATGCTGGTGCGGTGATGCGACGAACCAAACGATGATGGCCTTGATCGGCTAGCAGGCTGTGGCCAACCAGGGCTTTTTCGAAATTATTCCAGTTTTCTTCAGTGGGGCGCGGTGGTGCAAATTCCCAGTCGTAGAAGTCTGAGGAGAGGTATTCCCGCTTCCAGCAGTCCATGATGTCGGGCATTTGGGTCATAATCCAGGCCTGCCACGGGGCATACCATACGAGGGGGCCGCGTTCGGCTATGGCGAGGCATTGCGGCCCGGGATTCTCGCTGTATGCCATTGATGTCGGGTCGAATAAGGTTTCGATTGGGGCTGATTCTGGCAGCGCTTGGGGCATACTGGCTATCCTCGTATTATATTTTTTGGAACTGGCGAGCTTATACGCGAACGGAAGTCGCGATGTTTTTGCCCTAAAAAATATGCTGAAGTGTAATTATAGTCACAAGTTAACTTTAACATGGGGCTTGGCCGGTATAGGCTAATGTGTAAAAAATATAATTTAGTGTTAAGTATCAATTGCTTGCATTTGGTCTGAGGCGCGTTTTTGGCAGGCTCCGAGTTTCGTAAGTATATTTCCCAGTTACTGAGATAGTTCACATAGCTACACTCTTTGTAGCAGTGGGCTATTTGTTAAAAAATTCAGGGGAATGCATGAAGGGGCAGGACGCGGTCAATGATTTACTGTCACGTACAAAGGCGATTGTAGAGACAATCGTAGATGGCGTGATTACGATTAGTGATCACGGCTTAATTGAAACCGTTAATCCTGCGGTAGAAAAAATATTTGGCTACCGTCTAGATGAGCTCAGTGGTCAAAATGTCTCAATGTTGATGCCAAACCCCTATCAACGTGAGCACGACAGCTACCTTAGTAATTATCTTAGTACCGGCGAAAAGAAAATTATTGGTATTGGTCGCGAGGTCACTGGCCGACGGAAAGACGGCAGTACCTTCCCTCTAGAGTTGGCTATTAGTGAAATGGAAGTGAATGGCCAGCGTATGTTTACTGGCATCGTCCGCGATATATCGCTGCGCAAGGCCACTGAAGAGAAGCTCCGTGAATTGTTGACCCGCACCAAGGCAATTCTCGACACCATTGTCGATGGTGTTATCACCATTAGTGATCGCGGTTGTATTGAGACGGTTAACCCTGCGGCCGAAAAAATATTTGGCTACCGTTTAGATGAGCTTAGCGGTAAGAATGTTTCGATGCTGATGCCCGACCCGTATCGGCATGAACACGATCAATACTTAAAGAATTATCTTCATACCGGCGAAAAGAAAATTATTGGTATTGGTCGAGAGGTTACTGGTCTTCGAAAAGACGGCAACACGTTTCCATTGGAATTGGCCATCAGCGAGATGGAAGTCAACGGTCAGCGTATGTTCACCGGCATTGTTCGGGATATTTCAGAACGTAAAGAAACCGAAGAAAAGCTCCGAGAGGCGATGCGCAGAGTACATGAGCAGCGTATTAAAGATGAATTTATTGCCACGGTAAGTCATGAGCTGCGAACGCCGCTAACGTCAATCAAGGCATCGTTAGAACTGATTATAGGTAAGGCTGTGGCCAAGGGGTCCGATCAGGAGAAAATACTCATTACCATCGCTCACAAGAACAGTGATCGTTTATTGTTATTGATTAATGATATTTTAGATATCTCTAAAATTGAATCGGAAAAAATGAAGTTAAATTTTAGACGAGTACTATTGCATTCGTTTTTAGAAACTGCGATTTCTGATAATCAAGCTTATGCGGAAAAGCATCACGTCAAATTTGTGTTAATGGATTGTCCGAGAAAACTCCATATTTATGTGGACCCAGATCGTCTTATGCAGGTGATGAGCAATTTAATGTCTAATGCGGCAAAGTTTTCTCATCAGAACTCACAAATAGAGATTGAAGCTAGGCGCAGGAATGATGGCATCCGGATTACGGTGCGAGATTATGGCCCTGGCATTCCCCTCGATTTTCAGAACAGAGTATTTGAAAAGTTCACCCAGGCAGATACCTCAGATAAACGCGAAATGAGCGGCACCGGCTTGGGCTTACATATTTCAAAAGCTATTATTGAACGGCATCATGGTGAGCTTTCTTTTGACACAGTGGTTGGCAAAGGCACGGAATTCCATGTTGATCTAAAACAACAATTACAGCGGCAGGGTAGTCCGCAATGACGACATGCCCAGAGCTTGAACGAGTTTTGTATATTGAAGATGAGCCAGATATTCGTTTGGTGGCTGAGATTGCTCTGCGTCAAGTGGGCGGCTTAAATGTCATCACCTGCGCCGGCGGCGAAGAAGGTTTGAGTTTAATTCACGACTTTATGCCGCAGTTAATTATTCTTGATGTGATGATGCCCGGTATGGATGGCCCGCAAATACTTTGTAAGATTAGAGATCTGCCGGAGTTCAAAACGACGCCGGTGGTGTTTATTACTGCAAAAGTGCAAGCCGATGAAGTGGAACAATTTAAACGTCTTGGTGCAGCAAACGTGATAAGCAAGCCCTTTAATCCGATGACCTTGGCCGATGATGTGCGGGCAATATGGGCTGCGTGTTATGAGTGACCGTGAGTTAAACGAAAAGCCGAGCATCGATACTCAGCTGGCGACGTTGCAGGCGGAGTATATTGCCAATTTATATGAACGGGTGTTACCTGTTTTAAGCCTGTGGCAGGATTATATTGCTAGCAATTATTCGCCCGAGTTGTTGCGCGATGTTTACCGGAAAGTGCATGCAATAGCGGGAACCTCAAGTATTTTGAATGTCAAACCGATAGATCGTTTAAGTAATCAAGTGCAGATAAAAATTCAAGCTGTATTACAGGCCACTGACATTGAGATGATGCTAATCGCAGAGATTGCTCTGATCTTAAACGAGATCCTAGATGTGGTGAAGTCGGGTGATATCAATGCCCCACCAATTAATTTGAATACTTGATCTTACTTCATGAGTCGCACAAATAAGGCGGGTCTCAAATCGCAAGTTGATGGCGATCTTGGCCTAAGCGCTGTGCATACGTTACTATCTCTGCTTCGACGAAAATATTGGGGTGGGTAATTGCCAGTGACACAGCTTGGACGCCGTGAGCGTAAGAAGAAGGCCGTTCGGGAGAGTATCTCGGAACAGACCCTGCGCCTTATCGCGCGCTACGGCGTAGAAGGCATCACTATTGATGCTATTTGCGACTGTGTCGATATTGCCAAGAAGACGTTTTACAATTATTACGCATCCAAGCACGATTTAATGGTCGATATATGCCAGTCTGAGTTGTTGCAGCGTACCGATGACTTGGTGAGTGAGGCGATTGCGACATCCGGCGACTTAGCGGAACAACTCGATTATATTCTAGGGGTTTTGGCGACGCGCAATAGTACCGCTAGTAAGTTAGAGCGCGAGTTAATTGCTTATTTAGTGGGTTCCTTGTCGACTAATTTAAGTCAGGGGGCGGGCCAATTGGCGTTTATGAATAGCTATTTTTATCGGCTATACAGTAATAGCCAATCTCAGTTAAAGCCTGGTATCACCCCGGAGTTCTGTGCAGAAATGACGGTGGGTATGGCGAATGCCATTACCCTGAATTGGCTGCACGATGATAATTACAACACCCAAGAGCGCTTCACTCAGTTGCGGGGTTTTATTGTAAGTAGCATGCTCGCCACCCCTTAAGGAACGTTATTCGCCCACAGTGTCAGGCGTGTCGTGGTTTGGTGGCCATGGCGCTTAGATTTAGTATTTTGCTCTGTTCTACTGAAATTCCTTCTAAATAAGCCGCGAGTGCAGTATTTGCGGCTACCGCTGTTCCGCCGAAAGGCATTGTCTCGCCTCGGATTAATGATCCGTAATTCAATTTTTACAAACCTTACTTGACCTTGAAATGGAAGCCATATACTTTTTTTATACTTAGGTTACCTTTTGTTTGTCCTTATTGGAAAGTTTATGTTTCGCACAGAATCAGGTGAAGTCACTCTGTTAAATGCGCATTGCCCGCATTTGGGCGCTCACCTGGGCCATGGCGGTGTTGTTAAGGGCGAGAGTATCAGCTGCCCATTTCACGCTTGGGAGTTTAATGGCGAGGGTTATTGTACCAAGGTGCCCTACGCCAAAAATATGCCGCCAAAGGTTGATGGTAAACAAGCTATTGGCCACTACCCGTTACTGAGGGTAATCAAATGATCTGGGCTTGGTATCATCCAGAAGGTGCCGAGCCGAGTTTTGAGGTGCACACCATTGCCGAATTGCACTCACTGGAGTGGACTGACGTCGACACCTTCGCGTGGGAAATTAATTCGATTATTCAGGAAATCGGTGAAAACGCCGCAGATATCGCGCACTTTGTTACCGTACACAACTCACCAGAAATGCCTCAGGGTGTGGTGACGATGAATGGTCACACTCGCTGCACCCTAATGGCCAGCAAGCAAGAGGCGATGGACGATTTGGCAATATTGATCGCAGTGGTCAGAGCTATGATGAGGGCCGCTTAGAAGCTTGGTCCTATGGTCCTGGGCTCATCTATCAAAAATTCTCGCGGCTGTTTGATGTCGTTATGATGGGCACAATCACCCCAATTGACGACCAAAACATCCATATGCGCTTTTGTTTCACTCTGCCTAATCAGCAGAGTGATGCGCACACACTTTATGCCAACGCCTTCCGCGATGAGATCGTGCATCAGGTGAATCAGGATATTCCAGTTTGGGAAAATAAGGTCTATCTCGAAGAGCCGACACTTTGCGATGGTGATGGTCCAATCGCCAAATACCGCAAGTGGTCCAAACAGTTTTATCTTGCTTAAGCTCGGTCAAACGCTAACCAATAATAACGAGGACGTATTATGACGACGCCTGTTTCGCCCGTTACGGTTCCCGGAGAAATTCTCAGCTGGCCAATGTTGAAAGTCAGCTATTTAACGGATCTAGCCAATATCGCGGCTTTGTTGCCACCCGGAATTTCACCGGGGAAAAATCCAAAAGTCACTATCACCATCTACAATTTTCCGGTGTTGAACGAGCCCGAATACGGCTGCATGGTCAATGTTGAGGCGATATACAATGGTATAGAGGGTGAATACACCCTCGGCATTGGCATTGACCAAGAAGCCGCAATCTTTGGTAGTCATGAGCGCTGGGGCCAGCTGAAATTTTACGCCGAAACCAAATGTTTCCGCCTTGTGGATACGATTTCTGCCTGCGTCACCCACCGGGGTTACACGTTCTTGGAATACCACGGAAAGGTCAGTGGCGCGGGTGAAATCCCCCCTGAGTTTGAAACCAATGAGTGGTGGATCAAATGTTTACGCGGTGTTGATATTACCAAGGCTGACTATGATTTTCCGCCTCATGTTATTCGCGTTTACAGTAAATATGGCACGGCTTTTGTCGAAAAGCTGGAGGGTAATTTACGTTTGAATGACAGCCCTTGGGACCCGGTGGCGAGTTGCTTGCCACCGGGTAGCGAACCGCAAGCCCATTTGTGGACGCCGGTGTTTTTAGACCGTCAAATTACCTTGGAAGGCCCGGTGGATGAGGACGGTTTTCACCCCTTTGCCGACACTATTGGCGGTTCTCGGTGGCCGGGGGAAAATGGTGGACCGATAAGCAATTAAAGGCTTTAGCAGAGGGGGAGGTTGTTGAACGCTGTTTGATCACTACGTGTGTGGAGTAAACAGCGTTCAGGGCTCAATGCGGACGGGCTTTAGTACTGAGACTCAGGCATATCGATGATAATGCCATCCATTTCGTCGGTGAGGATGACTTGGCAACTTAGGCGGCTAGTTTCCTTAGGTTCGAGGACGCATTCGAGCATATCGACTTCAGTGCTGTCTGCTGGGCTGACTTTAGCCACCCAAGCTGGGTCAATGTAGCAATGGCAGGTCGCGCAGCTGCAAGAACCGCCGCATTCGCCAAGAATACCGTCGATACCGCTATCAACCGCAGCCTGCATAACGCTGGTGCCAGCTTCGGCGTGAACTTCTTTGGTTTCACCGTCGTGAGATTTGAAAATAATTAAAGGCATGCTTTTCTCTCTTACTTGATATTAATTGGTAAAGGCGTCTTTGATGTCGATTGCATCGTCAGCAAGTTTTATAGGGTCGGCAGTTTGTCCAGTGCTCAAGGCGCGCTTAGTGGTCATAAACTCCTTGGGGCGGTTGATTGCATCTACCGCAATTAAGCGTCCTTCACAGAGGTAAAAGGCGGCAAAGCTGCGGCTATTTTCACTGTCGCCGCGAATAATGACTTGGTCAAAGCCTTGCGACAAACCCGCAATTTGCAGTTTCAAATCATATTGATCAGACCAGAACCAAGGTAGTGTATTGTAGGTCTCGAGCTTACCGCAGATGGTTTTAGCGGCAATTTTTGCTTGATCGGTGGCATTTTGCACTGACTCAAGGCGCAGTTTACGCTGGTAAATGGGGTTGTAGTGATTAGTGCAATCGCCTGCGGCAAGAATATCGTGGTCATTGGTCCGTGCATGTTCATCAACCACAATACCATTGTCGATTGTTAGGCCCGCAGCCTCAGCGATTTCAATATTGGGTATTACGCCAACGCCAATAATGACGAGGTCGGCGGGTATGGTGGTGCCGTCACTGAGGCGGACGCCGTCCACATGTTGCTCACCTGTAATGGCGTCTACGCCAGCATCGGTGCGAATATCGACACCTTCTTCGGTGTGGACGCGGGTGTAGAACGCAGAGACTTCAGGTGCGGTAACACGTTGTAGAACGCGGCTCATGGCCTCGATAACCGTAACCGACATACCAATCTTGCGCAGCGATGCCGCTGTTTCTAAGCCAATATAGCCGCCGCCGATAATGACCGCAGATTTACCTTTGCCGGTAAATTTGTGGGTTTGCTTAACGTCGTTAAGGTCGCGCATATAAAATACGCCCGCTAACTCGCTACCTTTAAAGGGAATTTTTCGTACTCGCGCACCGGTTGTAATCGCCAGCTTAGTGTAGGCAATCTCAGCATCGTCCTGCAGGATGATTTTCTTGGCATCGCGATCAATGCGGTCCACTCTACAGCCGAGTAGGAGATCGATATTGTTTTTTTCGTAAAAGTTGGCAGCGCGAATCAATAGCTCGTCTTCAGTCTTCTCGCCGACAAAGAACGCTTTTGATAGTGGCGGGCGGTGGTACGGCATGTATGGCTCGTCACCGACGATAGAAATTTTGCCTTCCCACCCCTCTTGGCGCAGGCTAGTGGCTAATTGGGCTGCTGCGTGGCTTGCGCCAATGATTATACAATGTTCACTCATAAATATATTCTCGCTTGGTTTTGTTCAATTTTCGGTGTGGCATTGCCGCACTACTGGTATTACGGTAAATCCTTGTTATTGGCTGTTGAACACCGCAGGACGCTTCTCGGTGAATGCCGCGAGGCCTTCGTCAAAATCTTTGCTACGGCCCGCAATTTTTTGCTGTTCGCGCTCATGTTCTAACGTTAACTCCCAGCTGTCGTCGGTGGCTGCCCATATTGCCTTGCGGGTCATGCCCAGAGCTTGGCTGGGGCCGTTGGCCAAGGTGGTCGCTAGTGCAAAAGCCTGCTCTTCGAGCTGCTGGTCTTCAACCACGCGATTAACCAGCCCCCACGTCAGGGCGTTTTCTGCACTCAGTCGGTTACCTAAGAGCATTAATTCCATGGTCCGCACGCGGCCAATGGTTCGGCTGAGCAGGTGGGTAGCACCGCCGTCTGGAACAAGGCCGATTTTGGAAAAAATTTGGGCGAAATAAGCGGTCTCACTAGCCAAAACCATGTCGGCAGCTAAGGCTAGCGACGCGCCAAATCCTGCTGCCGCGCCACGCACGGCGCTAATCCACGGAATGTCTAAATTTTTGAGTTTGAGCATTATGGGGTTGAGCTGTTGTTCGAGTACTAAACCGAGGTCTCTTGCGCGGGCATCTTGGTCAACAGGGCTAAGTGGGTTCTTGGGGTCTAAAGACGCGCCTGAGCAAAAAGCGCGGCCTGCACCGGTGATTATCATTGCTCGGCATTGTTGCGATATATGATCTATGGCGGTACCGATCTCGCTTACCATTAAGGGCGTCAGTGCATTCAGTTTGTCGGGGGCGTTTAAGCTTAGTACGCCCACTGCCCCGTGTATTTCGACCTGTATTTGCTGAAAGTCCATTAACCGTGCCTTACATTTATTGTTGCGCTGTTGGTGATCGCTCACTGCTGGTATGTGATCACTGTTGACATTTGCCGTGAAATAATGAGCCACGTATTCTGCATGGCTTGGCTTAGATGTTCCATTGCAATCGCCATATAATCGCCAATTTTTCTGCTGTTTTAGCAAATCGTAATGTTTTTCTGGTAAGTTTAAGTGTTGTGCACTTTATCTGGCGCGAATTGCAAAGTCTTTCGCTATTGTCCACCATTAATCAAAAGGCGTTTAGAAATGCTTTTAGGGTGGTGACAAACATGGTGCTTTCGTCCAGTTCATTGGCGGCGGCAGCCGCGTGTAAATGCGGGAATAGCTCAGGTGAAAACGACGGCATTGGTTCGTTGCCGCTAGCGCCGAGCATAGCCGACCCAAAGGTCAATTTTTCCACGCCATCAATGACCAGCAAACGCTGCTCTATGGGGAGGTCGAATTGACCTACCCAGTAGTCATAGCTATTTAGCATGAGGTGCCGGGGGAAGAACTCCAAGAGCAATGGTGCTGCTTTAGGGTGTTGTAAGATTGACTTCCGGGTAGCAAGGGCTAGGGTGCTTATCGCGTCACGCCAATCCTCGAAATGCTGCTTTTCTGGAATACGGGCTTCGGTTAGCAGCGATCTAGCGACCTCGGTGAGTAATTCAGCCTTGTTTTTAAAGTGGTAATAAAGCGATGGTGCCTTTACCCCTAAATTTTGGGCAACCAGCTGTAAGCTCATGCCCCTGATACCTTGGCTGTCGATGACCGCGAGGGCTGCTTTGGCGGCCAGCTCTTTCGTTATAATAGGTTTTGAGGGTCTGCCCACTACAGTGTCCTTAAGCTTGTGCCACATTGCGTACTTATTTATAAAAGCCATTTCAGTGCTATTCGGGTGAATTAAATTGTAGCAGAGAGTACCCGCATACCGAAGTCTGTGAGGCCATTAGGCAGTTGCATTTGGCATGGTCTTACCGTCATCTAAGGAAATGGGGAGTGAAGCGCAGAGCCAAGCTTGCTATCCTGCAAGGCCTTTTTTGTGTCTTGCGTTTTCTATGCTTACCGAAGAGCAGCAATGTATTACTCGTCATCGTGGCGGCCACGCGCGCGTTATGGCGGTGGCGGGCGCAGGAAAAACCAGCACTATGGTGGCCTACGTTTTGGCGCGCTTACGCGAGGGTATGGACCCGCGTTTAATTCGAGTGGTTATGTTCAATAAAGCGGCGCAAGAGGATTTTAGTCATAAGCTCCGTATTGCGGCGGGTGCAAATGCTCAGCTGCCGCCGGTGCGCACTTTTCATGCCATGGGACGTAATTTGGCGATGTCGCTGGCCAAAGAAGGGCATTTAGCGGCTTTTGATCCCACCCCCCTCGGTGATGTGCAAGCGGGCTTAGAGATGCTCAAGGCCTTGCAAGCGGCAGCGGGCACATCGGCGCTACGTGCGGCGATTCGCGATGAGCAACAGCAGTGGCTGGATACTTTTGCTGGATTCGTCGACCTCGCCAAATCAAGCTTGGCGGCACCGGAAGTTAGCTTTGCGCTTGGTGGCTACCCTGAGCAGTATCAGCTATTCATTGAAGCTTTTGCACGCTTTGAGCAGTGGCGCAAGGCGGCGGCAAGGGTGAGCTTTGCCGATTTTCTTTACGATCCCTGTCGGCTGATTGCCAATGAGCCGACATTGGCTGACTTTTTGGCTAACCGCGTAGAGTTGTTTGTTGTAGATGAATTTCAGGATATTAATGATATCCAGTTTTTTATGCTCAAGACCTTGGCTGGGGAGCGCGCGCAATTGCAGGTGGTGGGCGACGCGGATCAGTGTATTTATGAGTTTCGCGGCGCCAAACCTGAATATATGCTCAGTTATTTTGGCGATACTTATCCCCATCAGTCTTATCAACTTTCGCGTACCTTCCGCTACGGTCACCAGCTGGCATTGGCGGCTGCTCAGTTGATTAGCCATAATCAGCGTCGTGATCCACTGCTTTGTATCAGCGCAGACTCCGTTGCGCCTAGCCATGTTGAACTTTGTTTGCAAAACCCCGATGGCGCGGTTTTCGCTCAGGCCTGCGAAGCACAGCGGGCGGAGGGGCGGGCTTACAGTGATATGGCGTTCTTATGCCGGACTTGGGCTCAAGCTGCGCCGGTCGAATTGGCTTTGCTTAAACGGGGTATTCCCAATCGGGTCATGGGTGGCAGCCGGGTGCTTGAGCGCAGCGAAATTAAGGTGTTAATGAGTCTGTTGCGCTTAATGGCGGGGGAATTTACCAGCCAGGACCCCGCTGAACAGCATCAGCAACTATTTAATATATTAAAATTCTGCGAGCTAAAGATTCGTCACGAGGTGTTACGGGGCTACGCCGAGCGCATAGTGCTGAGCGACTTTAGCGCCTTACACCGCTCGGAAGACAGCTTGTCCTTTTATCAAGAAAAACGCCTGCAAAGCCTTGCCACGGTGCTGGCGCAGTTAGTTGGGGAGCGCGGAGCGGGGCGGGGGCTAAGCCGCTTTGTAAATGATCTCGATCTATTGAGCTTAATGCGAGATAACGCGCTAAATCGAGAAGATGGCGAGAATCGTGCTGCCACGGTAAGCGCCTTTATTGAGTTTGTCGCGCTGCAGCGAGACCAAGCGCCGAGCGCCATTTTAGCCATGCTGACCGAATTGAGTGATCAGAGTGGCCGCGCGGTTACGACCGCTGGGGCGGTAACCATCACCACCATGCATCGCAGCAAGGGGCTAGAGTGGCTTGTTGTCCTACTCCCTAATTTGAGCGCCCACTATATGCCCTACCAGGCGGGTAATCGACGCCGACAAGCGCTTGACCATTTGGAGGCTGAGCGCCGCCTAATGTACGTTGCAATGACACGGGCGATAAAAGCCTTGTATTTATTTGCGCCGGGGCTGGATGCGACAAATGGCTGGACGACTGACCAGCGCCCGGAGTTGCACCAGCTTCCGAGCCCGTTTTTGGCGGAGATGGATCTGGATTTGGCGCAGCGCCTTAGTTCGCAGATAGCGACAGGTGCACGTCAATTTGATCTGCCTCCGCGCGGTAGCCCTTCTGCCAGCGTGGCGCAGCGGTACTTAGATGCGGTTGTGCCCGACTGGCAGGCAAATACCGCAGTAAGCTCGGTCGGATACCCTGAGCTGGGCGCCTACCTGCAGCATAAACATCATGGCCTTGGGCGCGTAAGCGATATTGACGCAGTTGGTTTGGTGGTGAGCTTTGCCAGTACAAAACGCTTTTTCCCCCGCTTATTAGTGTCGCGGGTATTGCAGCCCGCGCCGAAGTCCGCGGTGAATGCTGCACTAGTAGGTGCCGCGGCCAGTGCTAAAGATTTTTGCGTTGGCGATATACTGGCGCACGAAAAATTTGGCCGAGGTGCAGTACTCGCCATAGATAAGCACACCATTGCGGTTAATTTTAGTGCCGGGCGCAAGACTTTTCGTCTCGATTTGTTTCAGGCAAAAAAAATCCCTTGAGCTGGCATATTGGCTGTATCGAACCTCGACGCTGTGGTGGGGTCTGAGTAATGTACATAGACTTGTGTGCATTCATTCCCCGAGGCGGATATGAACTTACAATATATAAAAATAGGGCTTGCTCAAATTTTAGCGGTGTCGCTTATCGGCTGCGCCCTAGTCAAAGACGAACCGGCGCTGGACGAACGCTTGGCGGAATACGGTTATCGCCCTGGCGAGAGTGTGGAAGCCGTTGACGCCTATCAGGTTACCGGTTGGCAGTATCTAGACGATCGCCACCTAATTTTTAGCAACAACAGTGATGAACACTATTTGCTGAGTTTAAGAAAAAACTGTACCGCGCTGCGCAGTGCAGAGCAGCTTGCCTTTAAACCGATTAGCAACGCATTAATGCGGATAGATGACGTGATTGCCAGTAACTCTGAAGCGCTAAGCCGCTGCGCGATCGAGACAATCTCTATAGTGTATCCCAGCGAGTAAGTTCTACTGCTTCACCCACAGGGTGGCCACGCAGGTAAGGCATGTGTTGGCCCAAAAGGCTCTAATACCGGCCCCGTAGTTCATGTTAGGCAAGGGCCTTAGTCATCATTGGTCACCCGCCACCCTAAGTCACTCCCCTGAACTTGATTCGGAACCTAATACCGCCGAAGTCGTTCACGCTCACCCGTTAGATGCCGGATCAAGCCCGGCATGGCTGCTTCGCATTAACGCTCAGCCACTGAATTTTATTGTTTACTAGCAATAACGTCAGCGATCTTGCCACGCAATTCGCATTTTCTCGTCGTTTATTGGTTAGCGCTCACGTAATCAGCTGCCATATTTCTCTATTCGATCTGTTAAAACAGGTATTTTATCGGAGCGCCGATAATTCAATATCAGCAAAGCTGCGAACGCAGCGATGGTGGGGGTGGTGCTCAATTTCGGCCGCGTCTCTTTGTAGCCACGCAGTGTGCATGCCGATTTCCGCTGCGGCGTCTAGCTCTTCAACTATATCCGATAAAAAAAGAATTTCACTGGCTGGTTTGTCAATTGCTTTTTGAATTTTTTGGTAGGAATCGGCTTCGCGCTTGGCGCCGGTAACGGTGTCGAAATAGCCTTTGAATAAGCTGCTTAAATCGCCGCCTTCGTTAAATTCAAAAAACAGTTTTTGCGCGTAAACCGAACCTGAGGAGTAAACATACAGATCCAGGCCTTGCTGATGCCAAGCTTTTAGGGACGCTAATGCGTCCGCGTAAATATGGGCTTGGTAATCGCCGTTGCGGTAGCCATGTTCCCAGACTAAGCCCTGTAAGCTTTTAAGCGGAGTGACTTTTTTATCATCGCTAATCCAGCGCAAGAGTTGGGTGATGAGGGCGTCAATATCATCGGCGGCAATGCCCGCTAAGGCGGCAACGTCTTGTAATGCGCTATTTACTTTAGACTTAGTGTGATTGCTGCGAACAAACTCAGGCAAATTCTTTGCCGCATAAGGGAAGAGCACGTCATGCACAAAGTGAATTGAGCTGGTGGTGCCTTCGATGTCGGTAACAACGGTATTGATCACAGTTTATTCCCTTGGCTTTTAGTTTGTAGCGGCAATGCGTGAGTAGGCGTCGGCGATTGTGCTGCCGGTGTAATTAGCCACCCAGCCATCGGGGTTGTTAAAAAACCGAATGGCGACTAAGTCCGGCTCGGGGCCAAGATCAAACCAGTGTTGGGTGTTGGCGGGTACGCTTAGTAAATCGCCTTTTTCGCAGAGTATCTCAAATACTTTGTCGCCAATATGCAGGGCAAACAGGCCTTGGCCCTCAACAAAAAAGCGCACTTCATCTTCGCTGTGGGTATGCTCGTCTAAAAACTTTTGGCGCAAAACGCCTTTTTGGGGATTGTCACTGGCGATGCTGATCACGTCCACGGTTTGGTAGCCTTGTTCGCGTATCAAGCGTTCCACATCATCAGCATAAGCGGCTAAGACGGTGTCTTGGCTATCGCCAGCGCGAATATCGTCACGGGTTTGCCATTGCTCAAAACGAACGCCCTCGGCGCCGAGTAAGCGGCTAATCTCCTGTGGCGCAGTGCTGTGCACCAACGACTGGCTGCTGTCGGAATCGGCAAAAATAGTCAGTGTACTCATGGAGGCTCCTAACGGCTAAGGCGCATTCTTTCGAGTTCGCAGTGTAAAAGAAAATCGACGGCTTCTAAATTGCGCATACAAGCGTCTAAATCTTTGCCCCAGCAGTACACGCCGTGGCCGCGAATTAAATAAGCGGGGCAGCGGGGGTGCTCGGCTAGGTATTGATCGGCCTCTACCGCGAGGGCGTCGATATCTTGGGTGTTGGCAAAAATGGGGATGCTGACGCGGGTGGCGTGGGTGTCGACGTCATCAAAGGCTTTGAGCAGCTCGTAATTTTCTAACACCAGTTCAGGGCTGTTTGCCAATGCCATGGACAAAACCGTGGCTGCTGGGGAGTGGCAGTGCAGTACTGCGCCTATGTGGGCGAAGCGGGCATACAGTTGAGTGTGCAGGGCGGTTTCTGCCGAGGGCTTACCGCTGCTGATCGGCTTGGCGCGAAGGTCAACGGCAATGAAGTCGCTGGGGTTGAGGCGGCCCTTGTGATTGCCGGATGCAGTAACAATGGCCGACTCGGCATTGAGGCGACAAGAGAAGTTACCACTGGTGGCGGGCACCCAGCCTCGGCGGTAAAGCTCGTCACCAGCGGCGGCTAGCGCAATGGCCTGCTGGTAGAAGTATTTGCTGTCGATCATGGCGGCGTCCTTTCTTACTCTAGCTGTCAGCGGCGGCGCGCAAATGGGCCAGTACCTTGTCACGGTTGGGGGCATGAATAATGCCGTACTCGGTAACAATGGCGTCGATTAAGGTGGCGGGTGTTACGTCAAAGGCCGGATTGGCAATATTGCTATTTTCTGGCGCAATTCGCTGGCCAAAGCTGTGGCTTATTTCTTCGCCGGGGCGCTGCTCAATAGGGATTTGCTCACCGTCGATATGGGCGTCAAAGGTGCTGGTCGGCGCGGCAACCATAACTTTTACACCGTGGTATTTGGCGATAATGGCGAGGTTATAGGTGCCGATTTTATTGGCGGCATCGCCATTGGCGGCAACGCGGTCGGCGCCAACAATAATCCAGCTGGGCTTTTGTTCGCGCATAAGGTGCGCCGCGGCGCCCTCAATGGCTAAGGTTACTGGAATGCCGTCTTGCATTAGCTCCCAGCTGGTAAGCCTTGCGCCCTGTAGCCAGGGCCGGGTTTCTCCGGCAATCACACCACGAATATTGCCGTCGCGGTAGGCGGAGCGAATCACCCCCAGTGCTGTACCGTAGCCGCCAGTGGCCAAGGCACCGGCGTTGCAGTGGGTGTACACCACGCTGTGGGCGGGAATTAGGCTGGCGCCAAAATCGCCAATGCGTTGGTTGAGTTTAATATCTTCAGCGTGAATGTTTTCTGCCAGCGTGGTGAGTGCGCCCAGTACATTGCCGCCATTGCCTTGTTCTTCTATTACGCGGTCGCAGCGTTCCAGCGCCCAAAATAAATTAACGGCGGTGGGGCGGGAATTAGCCAAGGCGCTGCGCGCCGCGCTAAGTGCCTGACACCACGCGGCAACGCTGGCGGGCGTAGATGTGAGTTGCTGCGCAGCCAGTACCATGCCGTAGGCAGCGGTGATGCCAATTGCGGGGGCGCCGCGCACCACCATATTACGAATGGCCTCAGCCACCGCAAAGGGCTCGCTGTAGCTTAGGTACTCAATTCGAGCGGGAAGTATCCGTTGGTCAAGCAATTGCAATTGCTGTGTTGACCATTTAATGGCGCTGGGGCTAGTCACTGGCGGCCTCCGTTTTTACAGGGCGGCAATTATAAGCTTGCTCCTAGGTGTTTGGCCATGCGGATGTCAGAATGGTGTTTTGATAGCTGTTTTTAGCGGAGTTGTGAATGGGCGAATATGGAGTGTGGCTGATCGCTGCTACCTTAATAATTGTGGTGCTGATGGTGATTGCTGGGCGCTTGCTGTGGCAATTACGTGAACAGCGTCGGCGCGAACAGGCTGAGTGCTCGGGCTTTCAAAATGAGTTGGCGGTGCAGGGCGTGGCGGCACGAGAAGGGATTGCGATCCTTACGCGCAGCTATTTGGCTGGGCAGTTGGGCGCAAGTGAGTGCGCACTGCGGGTGGCCGTGTTGGCAGAGACGGCGGCGGTGGATTCGGCCTATAGCGCCGATATTGCGGTATTTAGTGATATGGCGGCTAGCTTGGCACATATTCCAACCCATGCAGATTGGAAGGCCTTAAGTGCTGAAGAACGCGCGACCTACAGTGCTGAAATGGGGTTGTTGGAGGCCCGTTATCTCGATAGTCTGCAGCGCGCTGCCGAGCATTTGAGCAAGATTACTTGAGGACATTTTGATGCTGCATCAGGTGATTTAAGCCACTAACCATATTTTGCTGGAATTTTAATTGAGCTTCGAGCTGTTCAGGTTGTAGGGGGTCGACGCCAAAAATAGAGCGGTGTAGTGGCGCTAGGGTGACGTAACCCAAAATCATGCAGTGGAAGGCCATGGCGGTGGGAACGTTGATCCAGTCTTTGTCGGGGTTTTTGGCTGGGTCGCTAATTGAGGAGAAAAATTTGCGGTACCAGCGGTCGCTCAGTAAGTCTAGCGTTTCGTCGCGGGCGAGGGTGGCGTGCTGGACGATACGCGCGGTATTAGGGGTTGTGGCCAACAGGGATAGCACTTGATAGATCTGCTGGCTGGTGTCAGCAAAATCGGCATTGGCGGCCATGCCTCTTGTGGCCTCTGCCAAGGGGGTAAATAGCCGGTGGCAAACCTGCTCGTAAATCGCAAATTTATTGCTGAAATGTTTATAAATACCTGGGCTGCTAATGCCAACTTGGGCGGCAATCTCGCTTACTGAGGTCGCAGCAAAGCCCTGTTGGGCAAACAGGCCTTCGGCAACATTGAGTATGCGTTCCTTGGTATTGCGGCGGGTAGCCATTGTGTAATCCTTCTTCTTCAATTTTATCGGTATCGCTTATTACTGGGTGATTAACCACATAAACGCGACTGCGCTGCCTAAACTGGCTACTAGCAAGAAAAAAGCCTGCCAGCGGAAGCGTTTACTCAGCGAATCGGGTTCTGAGCTAGCAATCATATAGGGTTGTCGACGACTGGGCGAGTAGCTGATGGTATGTACTGGGGGCGGCGGCGTTTGATTGCGGTATTGGCGCTGGGCTTTGCGCAGGGCTTCGGCGCGTACTAAGTCCCATTCTTGCAGGTCAATTTCACCGTCGCCGTTACGGTCAAAGCGGGCGACGAGCTGGTCGTAATCCCGTTTCCAATCATTGAGTATCGTTGCCATCGCTTTTTCTTGTAGCTCACTGGCGCTGGGCGGGTGCCGAGTTTGAAATTGGCCAATGATATAGAGTAAATCGTCAGCGCAGAGTATTTCTTCCGTATAACGATAGCGACTGCCAAATAGGCTGTGCATACTCACAGTGCTATTGGGGTGGCGTTCACTGCCCTTCCATACCTTTTTGCGCAGGGTGCTCACCTCGGCGCGATCGGGGTAAACAATACAGTCGCCGGTACCGTCATTGAGTATAAATGGCTGCTCGCTGGTTTTGCGTTCGACACTGCGCCAATGGCTATTTTTGCCTGAGGATTCGTAGCGCTCAATGTTGTAGCGGTACCACAGGCAGGGCGTTTGGCTTAAGCCACTGAGTAGCAATTCTGCGGCGCCGGCTTTGGCAAAGCCGATGAGCTCAACATAGCCCTGGTGCGCAGAGCGAATTTTAGAGGTTGGGGTATCTTCAATAATGCGGGCGGAGTGCAGGCGGCTGAGGCTGCCATAGGCGCAGCCTAGGGCAATGGCGGCGCTGATTCCTAGGCTGAGATAATCCGCCGACATATTAATTAAACAAAGATTTTATATCGACGTCCTGTACTTCACTTTTGGCAAACTTCAGCAGATCGAAGGCGTGAAAGCGAAACCAGCGGGCGATGATGACGTCGGGAAACTGTTCAATACGCACATTGTTGTTGTTCACCGCTTCGTTATAGACCTCACGCCGATCGGCAATGGCATTTTCTAATTCTGAAATGCGATTTTGCAAGGCGGCAAAACTACTGTCGGCTTTTAGCTCGGGGTAGTTTTCCGCCAGTGCAAATAGTTGACCGGTTGATGCGCGCAAGTTTGTTTCAGCCTGCCCCAGGGCAATCATGTCGTGGTTGGACTGGGCAACAGACACCTGCTGGCGCGCGGTAATGACCTTGCTGAGGGTTTCTTGCTCGTGCTTCATATACTGTTTGCAGGTTTCGATGAGCTTGGGGAGCTCGTCGTGGCGCTGCTTGAGCAGTACGTCAATATTGGCAAGGTGCTTGCTCACGGCGTGTTTTAAACTGACCAGGCCGTTATAGAGCATGACCAAATAAAAAATACTAAATAGGACGACAGCGAGGCTGATAATAAGACCGATTTCCATGTCCTTGTTCCTTTGTGAATAAATATAAGTTTGGGAGCCTTAGTGGCCGGCTTCGAAGCGAATGGGCATTTTTTTTATGCCGTTTACAAAATACGAGCGGATATACTCCAGCTCGCCATTGGCCCGGGGTTTGCGCAATCGGGGGATGATCTCCTCGAACATAACGAGTAGCTCTAACCGCGCGAGGTGGGAGCCAATGCAAAAGTGCTGTCCTATGCCAAATGAACGTACTTGCTGAGCCAGCTTGGGCATGCGCTCGGCACGGCGAACATCAAATTGCATGGCGTCGTCACCAAATACCGCTTCATCGTGATTGACGGCGTGATAGTGCAGAATGACTTTGTCACCGGCTTTGATCGCTTGGCCACCGAGCTCAATATCTTGGGTCGCGGTGCGGCGCATTTGTATAAACGCGGTGTTGAACCGCAGTATTTCGTCGATTGCGGCGGGTATTTTTGCGGGATTGTCGACTAAGTACTGGAGCTGCTCGGGATGCTCCATTAAAAGACGCATACCGTGGGAAATTACGGTGCGGGTAGATTCATTGCCGCCGACCAAGATAAGAATAAACATCCAGGCAAAGTCTTCTTCTGATATGCCCTCGCCGTCGACTTCACCATCGAGCAAGGCGCCCGTTATATTGTTCATGGGCTCGCTGCGATGTTTTGCGGCCAGCTGCAATGCGTAGTTAATACAGTCGCCTGCGGCAATCTGGCCGTCTAGCTCGCTGGTTGCCATGTCGGGGTCGTCAGCGAAGATCATGGTGTTGGTCCAGTCGAAAAACTGCTTGCGGTCGCTAAGCGGCACCCCTAAAAGCTCTAGTATGGCTATGAGCGGCAGTTCCGCTGCGACCTCTTCGACAAACTCGCACTCGCCGCGGGCCACGACATTATCCAAAATGCGCTTAGCGTGGGCGCGAAAGGCCGGCTCATAGGAGTCGACTCGCTTTGGCGTAAACGCCTCGCGCACAATGCGCCGGACTTTCTGGTGGCGCGGTGGGTCCATATTGATAATGGTGTGGCTGAAAATTAAATCCACCATGTCCTGAGGGTGCTCCATTGGGAAGGAGCTGCGCAGCGCCGATGAAAACAGCGCAGGGTTTTTAGAGACATAATCGAGTTCTCGCTGGCCCACTACCGCCCAGTAAGGCACGCCGGTCAGCGGGTCGTCCATTTTAACCACCGGCCCCGCTTGGCGAAGTTTTTGGAGTGCCTCGTAGGGCATACCTTGCGCATAGGTATCAGGGTCTAGCAGGTTGGCAAAAGGGCATTCCGGCATAGTGTGTTCTCTTATTGAGCTTGTTATTCAGGTATGTCGTCAGTGGCTTGAGGGGTGATGGCTAAGCGCGTTTAATTGCGTGTCCAGTCTGGCGCCGGTAGGCCCATGTTTTCTAAAAATACGGGGTTAAACAATTTGCTCTTATAGCGATCGCCGTAGTCGCACAGTATGGTCACAATGGTGTGGCCGGGGCCGAGTTTGCGGGCCAGCTGCACCGCGCCGGCAATATTAATGGCTGAGGAGCCTCCTAGGCAGAGACCTTCGTGACGAAGCATGTCAAAGATATAGGGCAGGGCTTCGGCATCGCTGATTTCAAAGGCTTGGTCGATACTGGCTAAACGTAAATTATCTGTGACCAAACTTATGCCAATGCCCTCGGTGATTGATCTACCCTCACCGCGCAATTCGCCATTGGTGAAATAATTATAAAGTGAAGAGCCTTTGGGGTCGGCTAAACCAATTGTGATCTGGGGCTTGTGGGCTTTGAGGGCGCGACTGACCCCGGCCAAGGTGCCGCCGGTTCCTACAGCACAAATAAAGCCGTCGATGTTGCCACCGGTTTGCTGCCAAATTTCCTGGCCAGTTGTGCGTTCATGGATGTCGGTATTGGCGGTATTGTCAAATTGCCGAGCCCAAATTGCCCCGCTAGGCTCAGATTCATTTAAACTTTCGGCCAATCGTCGGGCTGTGTGGATATAATGATTAGGGTCGCTGTAGCTCGTGGCGGTGACTAGGCGCAGGTCGGCACCGTATAAATCCAGTAATTCGATTTTTTCTCGGCTCTGGCTTTGGGGCATTACCACCACACTGCGGTAGCCTAGGGCGTTGGCGATGAGGGTTAGGCCAATCCCGGTGTTGCCAGCAGTGCCCTCGACGATAGTGCCACCCGGGCGCAGCGTGCCCTTGGCTTCAGCGTCGCGAATTATGCCCAATGCGGTGCGATCTTTCACGGAGCCGCCGGGATTGAGAAACTCTGCTTTGCCTAAAATGGTACAGCCGGTCAGTTCTGATACCTGTTTGAGGTGGATCAGTGGGGTATTACCGATAAGCTCGGGCATTGACTTAAAAGTGGGCAAAGACATGATTTACTCCATTATTTACAGTCCTAATGGTATAGGTGAGGGGCTGAGGCGGCAATGCTAATTATAAAATGGCGCTATGCTGAGTTAATGAGCAATACTTAGAATTACAATAAGCTGTATGGGAAGGCATATGCTGAAAAGTACTTTGCGGCTACTGGTTTGCTTGGTGTTCTTTTTCGGTGGGATAGGCCATTTTCTGCTGGCTGCGGATTTTGCCGGTATCGTGCCGCCAACTTGCCGCTGTTTACGGCCTGCCAATATCGATCAAGTGCTCAGCGATATTCCTATTTTTGGTGGGCCGGTGGCACCGGAGCTATTGTGGTTGCGTATTCCGCTGCAGTTCTTTTGATCGCGGCCATTCTGTGGTCTACCGATGATAATTCATAAACCTTGATCTAAGCGCCCACTGGCGACGTACAACTGCATAACGAGGGGTTGATAAATGGCAGAACTTGCCGTCGAGCAAGCGCGCAATGGCGAATTTTGGGCCGACTGTGTAGAGCGTATTGCGCAAGAGCGTGATAAGCACAGTTTCGTGCAGTTGTTCGATTATTTTTCGCCGAGGGTGAATGCCTACTTGCTCGGGCAGGGCGCGGAGCCTGCGGTGGCTGAAGACTTAAGCCAAGAGGCCCTGCTAGCGCTGTGGAATAAAGCGCATTTGTATTCTCGGGAGAAAGCGGCGGTCAGTACCTGGTTGTTCCGTGTCGCCAGAAATCTGTGGATTGATCGCTTGCGTAAGCAGCGCGGTATTGCTTATGAGTTGGATGAAAACTTAGCTGAGACGGTGGATGATGAAGCGCGCTTGAATGCTGATGGCGAGCGTTTAAAGGCGGTACTAGGCACCTTGCCGCAGAGTCAAGCGCAAGTGGTTTACAAGTCTTATTACGAGGGCAAGAGCCACAGTGAGATTGCCGGTGAAACCGGAATGCCTTTAGGTAGCGTTAAATCAAGTTTGCGGCTGGCCATAAAAGCTTTTCGTCAGCATTTTGGAGAAGATAGCGTATGAGCCGTATTGAGCATCACCCGAATCAAGAAACCCTGCTTAGTTATGCGGCGGGGGCATTGCCTGCTGGCTTGGCCATAGTGGTTGGCTGCCATCTGCAGTATTGTCCTGAGTGTCGGGTCAGCGTGAATGCCGGCGAAGTGCTGGGCGCAGGCTTGATGGTGGCGTTGACGCCGAAGGCTCTTTCCGCAAGGGCAAGAGCACGTGTTCTCGAGCAGTTAGATACGGATTTAAGTGAGAGTAAGCATGCTGTGAAGGTCAGTGGGGGCGCGGACGAGACTAAGCTGAGTGGGGCCGGTCCGGAGGCGATTCCTCGGTTATTACACCGGTTTCTGCAGGAAGATAGTTTTGATGCATTACCTTGGAAGCAGACCATTGCGCCAGGTTTAAAGCAGATTATGCTTAGCTGTGATGAAGGCGATGTGCGCTTACTGAGGATTGCCGCAGGTAAAAGAATGCCTGTACACAGTCATCGTGGCAGTGAATTGACCATGATCTTGCGCGGTGGCTACAGTGACAGCGTAGGTAAGTTTAATGCTGGTGATGTCGCTGATCTGGATGCGAGTGTTGAGCATCAGCCCGTTGCTGACCGTGATGAAGACTGTATTTGCCTTGCTGGTATGGATGCGCCCTTGGCGTTTCGGGGGTGGTTAGCACGGCTAATACAGCCGATTGTCGGTATGTGATATTCTTGCTCAGTAACAAAAAGGGCAACCTAGGCTGCCCTTTTTGTTACTGAGCGCTTGGATGATTAATATTCGTAAATCAAGTCAACGCCATAGCTGCGAGGGTCGCCCCAAATGACGGTGCGGTCACTGTGGGGAAGGTTGTCGATGGCGGTAATTTCAAATTCTTCGTCGGCTAGGTTTTTGCCCCAAATACCGATATTGAACTTACCGTAGGTGCCCATGGGTATTTCACTCAAGCTTAGGCGACCATTGACTAAGCCGTAATCACTGATAAACGTGTTGGGGGCGTTGTAGGCCCGCGACCCCCCGTTGCGGTTATCCATGAAGTTATAGCTTATGTTCACTGCCACCGTGCCCCAGGTTATATTGGCAATAGTCCAATCTGCTGCGACGGTGTAGGAGTTTTTAGGTGCTGAGTAGAACACAAAGCTGTCGGAAAGGTCATTGCCAAATTCGTCTTTGGCCTTGGTTACCTCGGCGTCCAGATACGCGTAGTTAAACATTAGCATCAGGTTTTCAGTGGGTAAGTAGGTGATGTCGGCTTCTAAACCGCGCATGGTCGCTTCACCAGCGTTAGTTACCTTGGTGTCGGCAATGGTGCCAGACAAAATAAAGTTAAGCTGCATTTCGGTGTACTCACTAGTGAATACGTTGGCGTTTACCCGCAGGCGACGGTCGAGTAACTCGCTTTTTATGCCGAGCTCGATAGAGGCAACATGCTCTTCATCAAAGCCGTCGGCAAAACCGAAGCCATAGACATTACCATCGGGGGCCGGTGTGGCCGTGTCGTCGCCTTTACCCGGTGTGCCGGGTGCTTCGCCGGTGGCGCCGCGCTGTGGGTCGCGGGTGTTGAAACCGCCTGATTTATACGCTTGCACAAACTTGCCGTAGATATTGATGTCGTCGGTAACATCAAATTCGGCAATAAAGCTAAAGGACGAGTCGTCAAAGTCTTTTTGGGCTTGAACGTTATTGAAGGCGCGATCACCCGGTACTAAAAAGCCGCCCTGCTCGAGAATTGGCGCCAAGGTGCCAAGGTTCTCCATGTCGATTGCCATATCTAAAGAGCGGATTTCGACATAGGTTTTATCGGTTTGATTTTTTAGGGCCTCGCGCTCGTCTTGGGAATAGCGTGCGCCAAAGGTTAGGTGCATGCGCTTGTCGAGCATACGGGGTGTCCAGGTGAACTGGCCGTAAGCGGCGATGGCGGTGTTCTTAATGTCGTAGCGCTGGGAGAGCATGTTTACCAGGTGCACGTCACCACTGTCTAATAATACTGAGCCTAGTGCTGCGCCCAGTGCCGGAATGGGAATAACGCCATCACTGATTTCAGAGCTGAACTGATGGTGGAGTGGACTATTGTTTTCGGTGGCTTCTTCTTCGAAATAATACGCTCCCGTAATGTAGTCGATACTGCCATTGAGTGCCGAGCCGCTAAATTGGAACTCGTGGGAAAATTGCTCTTGGTTGATTTGCGGTACCACGAGCGGCAGGCAATCTTCGCCGGTTTGCGCCTGGACTGCGGGGCCACAATAGGCGTGGGAGTCGGTACGGTAGTTTTCGGAGCCAATACCACCGCCGAGGTCCGCGTAAGCGGCGTCATAGAGCTCTCGATAGGCGCCAATGTATTTAAGTTGGGCGTTCTCAAGGGTTTTGGTGATGATTAATGAGTGGCCTTCAATTTTGGTGGCCGAGGTTTCCAGTGGTCTGGCAGTAGCCATGTCGTTGAAGCGATTTTCACTGTGCTTGGACTGGGTAACGGCGTATTCCCGAACCGGCTCGGCCTGCCCCTTGTTTTGTACCCCAGGGCGGATCGATTGGTACATATAGTTATAATATTCGTAATCTGAGTTGTCGTAGGCGTAATCGAGGGTAAGGCTGTCGCTGATGTCCCAGCGCAGGTCAATGCGGTAGCCTTCAACTTGCTTGTCGCCGAAATCGCCACCTGGCCCTGTGTTCTCAATAAAGCCGTCCATGCGGGTGTTTAAATACGCGACCTTGGCGGCAAGGGTGTCGCCAAGCGGGATGTTGGCGGAGGTTTTTGCTGTGAAGAGATTGCGATTACCCGCCGTAAATTTTTGTTTCAACTCAAACTCTTCCACACTTGGGCGTTTGGTAATTAAGTTGATCGCACCCCCTGTGGTATTGCGCCCGTAGAGTGTGCCCTGAGGGCCGCGGAGGACTTCTATGCGTTGTAGCTCGGCAACGTCCAAGGCGGTGCCGGTTGAGCGGGCGATATAAACGCCGTCGACATAAATGCCAACCGGCGGGTCTTGGGTAACTTGCACATCAGAAATGCCCACGCCACGAATAAAGATGCGCAGCGTCGCGTTGTTGATGGGGAAGGGCTCAATAGTCAGGCTGGGTACTTTGGAGCCAATATCCCCCAGGCTACTAATGCCGTCAATTTCGAGGCGCTCCTCACCAAAGGCAGTGAGTGAGATTGGTGTGTCTTGCAATGATTCGGCCTTTTTTTGCGCTGTAACGATAACTTCTTCTAGTGCAAAGCCAGATTTTTTTGCTTCGGCGATACTGTGACAGCTAAAAACTGTTGTCAGCGCGCAAAGCCCTGCAGCATAGGGGGAAATTTTATTCACGTAGTCGCTCCGTTTCGGATCGTTATTGTTATTTAAGCTTACTAAGTTAAAGCATATTAACCTGAAGATTACAATCAGCCTCTTTTGGGATGGTGAGGCGTTGGTTCTGACGCTGCGCTATGTTGTCGAGTTTGTAGTGGTTTTTGGTAACATGGAGTTAATTAAATTTTTGTAATTATTCCTTTTTGTATGATTTATTTATCTGTTATATCTGCATAAATTTGGTTTTAGCTGGATTTTATTGCTGTTTTGCGTATATTTTTCGAGTATATCCCCCGTAATTATCAGTATATGATGTAATTAAATTATAGCCAGCACGGCGTGGCAGACATACAAAAGTCGCTTTCTTGGCCTTCGGTTTGCGCAAGCCGGTTGGCGATTAATCAATAAACACGGGGGTTTATTGTTAAGCCGCAGTGACTGCCGTTGATTGCGATGTGGGCGGCGACAGCCACGCTGCATTAGCGACCAGGCTGCTGTACCTCGAGGGTCGCCGTGCGGTGTGCCGAGAGTGATGACCTGACCAATGCGCTCGGGACATTCTTGTGCGAGTTGGTCTACGTACAGTCTGCTAAGACGTCGGCCGATTAAGCTTATTTTACGGTCGTATTCGCCATAAAGTTGTTCTACTTTGCAGTGTAGCTCGGCGAGCAATTATTGTCGGAACGTCAATGCATCAGTAATGCTGCATAGGTGATAAGTTGTCATGTGACGGCTGCAGTCCTAGATTTTGCTGGCCAAATTTTGATTTATTAGCCAATTTCGCAGTAACAAAGTGCTGTCGCCGCCAAGGCCTGGAATAATCAAGATTGGGTGATTGCCGCCTTTGGCAGCAATGCGCAGTAGTGCGTGACCTTCAATCGCTGCGCGGCGGTAGCTCGCTGAGCGAGTGTCTTAGCTCGGGTGGTGTGGGCATGCTTTTGGGTATGACTGTATTGAACAGGCTTAAGGTGAAATTGTTATTATTCGTTTCAGTGTTGATTAGTCGGCGCAGATAATCCGGTTTCGGCCAGATTGTTTGGCGGTGTACAGTGCTTTGTCGGCGCGCTCAAAAAAGGTGTTTTTGTTTATATCCCGGCTGCGATCAAATTGCGCTATCCCGATGCTAACCGTGAGGTCGATCTTTGCGCCATCATTAATTACGGTGGGTTGAAACTGAATGGCAGACCTGACGCGTTCTGCCACACCCCAGGCCTCGTTTTCGTCGGTTGCAGGTAAGAGAATGACAAACTCTTCACCGCCATAGCGACCTACCTGGTCGTATTCACGAAGATTGGTGTTTAGAATGCTAACTACGTGTCTGAGTGCCAGGTCGCCAGCGGCGTGACCGTAGGTGTCATTCACTACTTTAAAGTGGTCAATATCTAATACCATAAGTGAAAAGGCGCTGCGCTTGCGGGTCGACTCGGCGATGCTATTGGTAAATAGCTCGTCGATCATTCGGCGATTCCAGCACTGGGTGAGGGCGTCCCTGGAGGCCAGTTGGTTTAGGGTTTGCTCTAGGCGGACAATTCGGCTGCCTGCCGCGATGCGTACTTTTAGCACGCGGTGATCGAAGGGCTTACTTAAAAAATCGTCGGCGCCTGCTTCCATGGCTTCAATAATGGCTTCGTTGCCCTCTTTGCCGGTTAGCATCAGAATATAAAAAAACTGCCCATCTTCACGTTTGCGGATGGTTTTACACAGTTCTGGGCCGCTCATGCCGGGCATTGACCAATCAAAGATGAGCAAATGCGGGGCGTTATCCATTTCAAGCTTTTTAAGGGCTTGTTCGCCGTTTTCGGCAAGGATCGGCACAAAGCCCCACTCTTCTAGTGCAGCGCTTAGTGCGAGCCGGGTCACTGCGTCATCGTCGACTATCAGCACATCCATAGAGGGTTATAGTCCTGCCATTTGCTTTAATTCTATGATTAGCATGTCTAGCTTGTCTTTTGCAGTGAGCCAGTCGGTTTGCCATTGTGTTGCATCAAGGTCTAGTGCCCGCGCTTCTAATGCGCCCACCTCTTGATAATAGCTTGAACTGGCGAAATTGCCGAGCGCACTCTTGAGACGGTGAACAGCATTAGATAATGCTTTTTTGTCGCCTTGGCTAAAAGAAAGCTCAATACTATCAATCATATCAGGAAGTTCGCTAAGAAACAGTTGCGCGAGTGTCTTAATAAGTGCGGTTTTGTTCCGGGTGATGTCCTGAACGCGCTGAGGATCCAGTATCATATCGTCCTTGGGTTAAAGCGGATTATCTCTGCATAATGCCCGATACTGCTTGGGTATTCACGGCTTTTTAGCTACCTAACGAGCACTTTAGGCGATTTTGTTTAGGCTGCTTTCTTGCGGTGGTGAGCGGGTATGCGAAGTATTGAGGCGAGCGCAGGGATGGTTGCCACTCACTGCTTATTGGCTTAGGGCTGTTGTGGCAAGCACCAAGGCCACACAAAGGGCAATAATTGGCAGTGCGCCCAAGCTTATCTGGGCTGACGCGCCGCTGATCACAACGAGAATGATATTGCCAATTAAGGGAATGCTAAGGGTAATATTGTTTGAGTTTGCCATGAGGCCTCCTAGCCCACGTTAGTTGTAGCTCGGTGTTAAGCTAAACCGAGTCCATGTGAAATAGTATAAAGCGGGCGCTAAAATAGGCGATTCGAACTTATACTTAGGTAATTCTTCATATATTGCCGCCCAAGTTTGGTATGTCGTCGCCATATTGAGCGACTTGGTCGCCATTAGCTTAGCTTTCAAATAATTCAATGGTGGATGGCTTTTTGGAGTTGTACGAGTGATTGGTATTGATTCTTTGGCGGCAATGAACCCGTGGTTTATCTTGCTGTTGCTAACTGTTGGCCTGGTTGCTGGGGTGATCAATACCTTGGCCGGTGGCGGGTCAAACCTGACTTTGCCCGCCTTAATGGTGATGGGGCTGCCTGCAGATGTCGCCAATGCCACTAATCGCGTTGGTGTGTTGATGCAGTCGCTGACTGGGGTGCGTGATTTTGATCGCCATGGCCAATTGCCCCGGGCAGATCTGTGGTCTGTGCTACGGCCTACTTTAATGGGTTCGGTGTTCGGTGCGATTGCGGCAGCTTATATACCAGTAGACTATCTAAAGCCGATTTTGCTGTTTGCCATGGTGAGTATGGCGCTCATTATTTTGGTGAGGCCCGTAGTGATAGCGCCACCGCTGGGAACGCCAGTGAAGCACGTTAAAGATTGCCCCGAGGCCTTTTGGGCCTTGTTTGCGGCAGGGGTCTACGGCGGCTTTGTGCAGGCGGGTGTTGGTTTTGTATTAATAGGGGCCTTGGCAGGTACTCTGCGATATGACCTTGTCAGGACGCATGCCCTGAAAATGCTGTGTACAGCTGCACTGACCGTGGCGGCGTTGGCGGTATTTATATGGCAAGATCTCGTGGCGTGGTTGCCGGGGCTGGTTCTTGGCCTTGGTTCAATACTGGGTGCAAAAGTGGGTGTTCGTCTGGCGCTAAAGGCGAGTCAGCGCAGCTTGAAATGGTTTTTGTTTGTGATGACGGTGGTGGCAAGTGGCTTTGCGATGGTGAGTTAATCGTCAATCCGGCCGCGCAGCGATTTGATTTTACCGCGTTGCGTTTTACTGTCCATACGGCGGCGTTGCGAGCCCTTGGTAGGCTTGGTGGGGCGGCGGGGGGGTAAAGTTTTAACAGATTCTATAATGAACTCGCGCAGACGCTGCAGCGCGTCATCTCGATTCTTTTCCTGGGTGCGAAATTGTTGGGCCTTGATGACAATAATGCCGTCTTTGGTGATGCGTTGATCATTTCTATTCAGGAGGCGTTGCTTGTAATAGTCGGGCAGTGATGAGGCCTTGATATCAAAACGCAAGTGGATGGCAGAGGACACTTTGTTGACGTTCTGACCACCGGCACCTTGGGCGCGGATGGCGCTTAGTTCAACTTCATCGTCGGGCAGGGTGAGTGCGGCTGATATTTCAAACACAGTGAACATTCTCTATCTAAAGGACGCTAGTCTATCAGTTTGCTTGTGAGACTGGAAAACGCGCATAAAGGGCAAGGCGGGCGCTATTTTTTTTGAGGTTCCCCCGCAGGCCCGCCTCAGTTACAATGTTGCTTATTCTAATTTGGTGTGATGAGTTTACGAAAATGGTGCATAAGGCCCGCATAACACTGCTGTGTGATTGCCGTCGATGGCGATGGTAGCTATTGCAAAAGCAAACTGGCAAACCGACCCACCATTTTTAAGGATTTATCATGCAAGCCCAGCGATATAATGAACTGGCGCAGCAAAGCTATAACCGTATTCCGGTTTATCGCGATGTGTTGGCCGACCTCGATACCCCCCTCAGTGCCTACCTAAAGCTCGCTGCCGAGCCCTACAGTTTTCTATTTGAATCCGTTCACGGCGGTGAAAAATGGGGCCGTTATTCAATTATTGGCCTCGGTGCGCGTACCGTATTGCGTGCTGAAGGTTTAACAGTCACGGTCCATCGCGAAGGTAAATTAATCGAGTCCCACGAGTGTGACGACCCACTGGCCTTTGTCGAGGCCTTTCAAGCTCGTTATCAAGTACCGGATCTAGATGAGCTTCCGGCGTTTTATGGTGGCTTGGTCGGTTATTTTGCCTATGATTGCGTGCGGTATATTGAACCCAAATTAATGGCGACAACGCCACCTGATGTATTGGGTACACCGGATATTTTGTTGATGGTGTCTGAGGAATTGCTGGTTTTTGATAATCTTTCTGGCGTTGTTAAGATTATTACCCATGCCGATCCTGCTGATCCTGGGGCCTATGACAAAGCTCAGGAACGTCTCGATTCCTATGCGCAGATGTTGCGAGGCTTGTCGCCTATGCTGCCAGAGTTGAATCTGGGCGCCGATGGCGTCGCTGAAACGGATTTTGTTTCTAGTTTTGGTGAGGATAAATTTAAAGAAGTCGTCGAGAAAGTGCGCGACTACGTTCTTGCTGGTGACACCATGCAGGTGGTTTTGTCTCAGCGCCTGAGTATTCCTTTTGATGCCTCACCGCTGAATTTTTATCGCGCTCTGCGCCATCTGAATCCGTCGCCCTATATGTATTACCTCAACTTGGAAGACTTCCATATTGTTGGTTCTTCACCGGAAATACTGGCGCGCTTGGAGCTTGGCGAAGTCACCGTGCGGCCGATTGCTGGTACCCGCCGCCGGGGTCATAACGACGCAGAAGATTTAGCGCTTGAACACGAGCTACTCGCTGATCCCAAGGAAATTGCTGAGCATTTAATGTTGATCGATTTAGGCCGTAATGACGCGGGTCGAGTGGCCAAAACAGGTACGGTAGAGCTCAGCGATAAAATGGTGGTTGAACGCTATTCCCATGTGATGCATATCGTCTCGAACGTGCGCGCTCAAGTGCGCGATGATATTACCGCCATGGATGTACTCCGCGCGACCTTACCGGCAGGTACCTTGAGCGGTGCGCCCAAGGTGCGAGCCATGGAAATTATCGACGAGCTTGAACCCGTTAAGCGCGGAGTCTACGGCGGCGCTGTCGGCTATTTAAGCTGGAATGGCAATATGGATACCGCCATCGCAATCCGCACAGCTGTTATTAAAGATGGTCAGCTGCATATTCAAGCTGGCGCCGGCATTGTTGCCGATTCTCAGCCTAGACTGGAATGGAAAGAAACGATGAATAAGGCGCGGGCGGTATTTAAAGCGGCGTCAATGGTACAGAGCGGTGTGGCCAACAACGTGGAGGCGTCATAATGTTATTAATGATCGATAATTACGACTCCTTTACTTATAACGTGGTGCAGTATTTTGCTGAGTTGGGCGCCTACGTCAAAGTGGTTCGCAATGATGAAATCAGTATTGAGGAGATTCAGGCATTGGCGCCGACGCACCTCGTGATTTCCCCTGGCCCCTGCACACCTAATGAAGCCGGTATTTCCATGGCGGCAATCGAAGCCTTTGCGGGCAAGATTCCGGTGCTCGGTGTTTGTCTTGGGCATCAGAGTATTGGTCAGGTGTTTGGCGGCAAAATTGTGCGGGCTAGGCAGGTGATGCATGGTAAGACTTCACCGATGCACCACCACAACAGTGGCGTATTTAGCGGTTTGCATAATCCCTTAGTCGCAACCCGCTACCACTCGCTGGTCATCGACAAAGTCAGTCTGCCAGACTGTTTGGAAATAACTTCATGGACCCAGCTCGAAGACGGCAGAGTCGATGAAATTATGGGCGTGCGTCACAAGACACTCGATGTTGAGGGGGTGCAGTTTCACCCTGAGTCCATTTTGTCTGAACAGGGCCATGACCTGTTTAAAAACTTTTTGGAGCGCGGCGTATGACGGCCATGACAATAACCGCTGCCCTCGGGCGGGTGGTGCAAAACATAAGTCTGAGTACAGATGAGATGACGGCGGTGATGAGCGACATCATGACGGGCAAATGCACCGACGCCCAAATTGCCGCGTTTCTTATTGCACTGCGGATGAAAAGTGAAAGCCTCGATGAGATTGAAGGTGCAGCGCGAGTGATGCGCAAATTGGCGATGCCAGTGAATATTAGCGGCTTAAGGAATGTGGTTGATATTGTTGGTACCGGTGGTGACGGCGCTAATTTATTTAATGTCTCTTCGGCCAGTACTTTTGTGGTGGCGGCGGCGGGGGCGCATGTGGCAAAGCATGGCAATCGCTCGGTGTCCTCAAAAAGCGGTAGCGCAGATCTACTAGAAGCGGCGGGTATTCAGCTCAATTTAAACTCAGAGCAAGTGGCCCGCTGTATTCGTGAGGTGGGTGTTGGTTTTATGTTTGCGGTTAATCACCACAGCGCAATGAAATACGCTATTGGCGTTCGCCGCGAAATTGCCCAGCGCACGATTTTTAATATTTTGGGCCCGCTGACCAACCCCGCGGGCGTGACGCGCTTGGTCTTGGGTGTGTTTAGCAGCGAGCTGTGCAGGCCCTTGGCTGAGGTACTGCAGCGTTTAGGTGCGGAGCATGTGATGGTGGTCCATGCCAAAGACGGCTTAGACGAGATTAGCTTGGCCTGCGTGAGCGAAGTCGCCGAGTTAAAAGACGGCGAAATAACGGAGTATTTACTCTCACCCGAAGACGTGGGAATTAAAAGTCAAAGTCTTGTGGGGCTGGACGTAACAGATAGCGCGGGCTCCTTGGCGCTGATTCGCGATGCCCTAGGTAAGCGCAGTACCGAAGCGGGCAAAAAGGCCGCCGACATGATCGCTTTAAATGCGGGCGCGGCGCTCTATGTTGCTGGCGTTACCAGTACTTTAAAACAAGGCGTTGCGCTGGCTGAAGACACCATTCATGGTGGCCAGGCTTTAGAAAAAATGGGTGAACTCGCTGCCTTTAGTCAGGGCTTAATTGGCGGATCGCAAAAATGAATTCGTCATTAAATACGCCAACAATTTTAAAGAAAATTATTGATCGTAAGCGCGAAGAAGTTGCTGAGCGTAGCGCTAACGTTGCTATTACCACGCTTAAAGAGCAAATTAAAACAGCCTCGGCGCCACGGGGCTTTGTTCGGGCAATGGAGGCGAAGTTAGCGGCCGGGCAGTCGGCAGTGATTGCCGAGATTAAAAAGGCCTCGCCCTCCAAGGGCGTTATTCGCGAAGATTTTCATCCTGCTGAGATTGCCGCTAGCTACGAACGCGGCGGCGCGGCGTGTTTATCAGTGCTTACCGATGCCGACTTTTTTCAGGGCTCAGAAGCTTATCTGCAGCAGGCGCGAGCGGCGTGTTCGCTTCCGGTAATTCGTAAGGACTTTATCGTTGATCCTTATCAAGTTTATGAGGCGCGAGCAATTGGTGCTGATTGCATCCTATTGATTGCTGCGGCACTGAACGACGCCGACATGGCGAGCTTGAATGCACTGGCCGTTGAATTGGGGTTGGATGTATTGATAGAGGTGCATAACGCCGAAGAGTTGGCGCGTACTTTACCGTTGGGCAATCGTCTTATCGGCATTAATAATCGCAATTTGCATACTTTTGAAACCACGCTAGAAACGACGTTTAATTTGTTAGCTGATATCGGCGACGAATTTTTGGTGGTGACCGAGAGCAGTATTCACACCTCTGCAGACGTGGCGGCAATGCGCCGTAAAGGTGTGAATGCATTTTTGGTGGGCGAAGCGTTTATGCGCGTTGACGAGCCGGGCGAGAAATTGGCTGAGTTATTTACCTGAGAGGCCGCTTAACGCTGGATGGGAGACGGCAAACGCTAAGACTGGTGCTTTGCCGCCGATCCTGTTCCGCGTGAGAAAGATGGAAGGCCGCACTTGCTGTTGCATCTCCCGTCCAGCATTAGGCGAAACCTAGCGTGTACCAAACACGACCATGGTCTTACCTTTCACGTTAACTAAGCCCTGTTCCTCTAGGGTTTTCAAAACACGGCCAACCATTTCTCTTGAGCAACCGACAATCCGGCCGATTTCTTGGCGGGTAATTTTGATCTGCATACCGTCTGGGTGAGTCATTGCGTCGGGTTGCTTGCACAGGTCAAGTAAAGTGCGGGCGACTCGGCCGGTAACATCTAAAAAGGCGAGATCGCCGACTTTGCGGGTAGTTAAGCGCAAGCGCTTAGCCATTTGTCGGCCCAGGGCTAATAAAATATCGGGATATTGTTCGCTGAGTTCGCGGAATTTACTGTAGCTGATTTCTGCGATTTCACACTCGGTGCGGCTTTTGACTAATGCGCTGCGTGTACTTGGGCTGTCTTCATCAAACACGCCCATTTCACCGAAAAAATCGCCTTTGTTTAAATAAGCGACAATCATTTCGCGTCCTTCATCGTCTTCTATAATGACGGTGACAGAGCCTTCGGTGATGTAAAACAAGGCGTCACTGTCATCGCCAGCGTAAATTAGGGTACTTTTACTGGGGTAGCGGCGTCGGTGGCAGTGAGCTAAGAAGCCTTCTATATTTGCGATTTCTGGTTTTAGCGGGTTCAGCACGGTTGTGGGGTCTCTTGATCTAACAGAATGTCCAATGCGTGTGTTTCGGGTCTAAGTATGACCTGCTTTGGTGTTGATGGCGAGCCTGAATACTAGGGGCTGTGGTAAGCTTAGGCTAATTTATACAAGTCGCAAAGAGGGCGGAATGAAAGCAACAGTGAAGTGGGTTGATGGTGCTATGTTTTTGGCTGAATCGGGTAGTGGCCATTCGGTCGTCATGGATGGCCCGGAAGATCACGGCGGTCGCAATATGGGTGTTCGCCCGATGGAGATGCTGTTACTTGGTATGGGCGGTTGCGCCTCCTTTGACGTAATGAGTATGCTTAAAAAGTCGCGACAAGACGTATTGGATTGTCGCTGCGAGCTAGCTGCTGAACGTGCCGACGCTGTACCAGCGGTGTTTACCAAAATTCATCTGCATTTTGTGGTGAGCGGCAAAGGCCTCAAAGAGACTCATGTTAAACGCGCGGTCGAGCTCTCAGCTGAAAAATACTGCTCAGCTTCAATTATGATGGAAGCGGCGGGTGTAGATGTGAGTCACAGTTACGAGATTGCTGGCGAGGAATAGCTATGTTAAATCGGCCTAATGCCCATGCAGGCTTGCGTCATCTTGCGCTGTTTGTAGCGAACTTTGATGAAACCCTGCATTTTTATACCGAGCTATTAGGAATGGCGGTTGAGTGGCAGCCGGACCCCGATAATATTTATTTGTGCTCTGGCTGCGACAACCTCGCACTGCATCGCTATCAGGGCGGGGAGCGCCCTGTCGCGGGGCAGCGCTTAGATCATTTAGGCTTTGTCATTGACCGTATAGACGACGTCGATGCCTGGCATGCTTTTTTGCTCGAGAATGGCGTTGCCATCAAGGCCGAGCCTCGCACTCATCGCGACGGCGCCCGTAGTTTTTACTGCCTCGATCCCGATGGGAATTTGGTGCAGATGATTTATCATCCGCCGATAAGTGCCAGGTATGCGTGACGGGAGACGCATAAAATGTGGGCGTACTTTTAAGCGTTTACCGTCTCCCGTAACGCGTCGCGCAGCCTTTAAACGTAATAGGTACTCCCCGTCATCACCTTCGCCATTAAACTCATTGCCTTTTTCACTGGTGCGGGGAACACGTGTCCGCCCGCGTCAATTGCCATTGTGGCATGGGCTGCTTCGTCTTCTAACATTTGGGTGATGATGGCGCGAGATTTTAGGTCGTCTTCGGGTAAGGTATTAAGGTGTTCCCGCAGGTGTGCGCAGACTTGCTCTTCCGTGGCGGCGACAAAGCCGAGACTGATGCGGTCGCTGATTGCGCCAGCGCCGGCGCCGATAGCAAACGAAGCCATATAAAAGAGCGGGTTGAGGTGGCTGGTGTGACTGCCGAGTTCTTGCAGGCGTTGTTCACACCATGCTAAGTGGTCAATTTCTTCATCGGCTGCTTGTTCCATGGCGGTTTTGACGGCCGCATTTTTTGCGGTGAGCGCCTGGCCTTGGTAAAGGGCCTGAGCGCAGACTTCTCCGGTGTGGTTTACACGCATGAGCCCAGAGGCGTGGCGGCGCTGTTGTTCTTCGCCTTGGTGAGTATTGAGGGCGTGGCTGGGATTGCTGCGTTTGGCCGTCGCGCTGCCTCTCACCAATGTTTTTAAGCTGCGCTCAGCGCTCATTATAGCGCGGTCGAGTAGGGAATATTCGCGAGTCATTTTGATCCTCCGTCAGACATTATACGCCACTTTTGCTATTGCGGTGCCGGTGTCTGTGGCGTGCTCACGGTTGTTTTGGTGTGTTGGTAGCCAGTCCAGCGTTTGATTGCTTCGGCGAGTTCCCACAAGCGAATGGGTTTGACTAAGTGTAAATCCATTCCTGCTCGCAAATAGCTGTCGCGCTGTTCGTCTAGGGTATTGGCGGTTAGCCCAAAAATTGGGGTGCGCTCGCGGCCTTCTTCGCCTTCGAAGAGACGAATTTGCCGCGTTGCTTCAGCGCCGTCCATGATTGGCATTTCAATATCCATAATCACAAAATCGAAACGACCACGAATAAATGAGTTCAATGCTTGTTGCCCATTTCCAACGTGGTGTACGTCAATGCCTAAGCTGCTCAGCATGCGCGTTAGCACTTGGGCGTTGGTTGGATTGTCTTCGGCAATAAGGCATTTGAGTGATGATAAGTTCAGTGCGTCAGTGCTGTATTGATCTGGCGAGCGATGATTAATACTTGCGTCGAAATGGCATTCCGCTAATAGCGCGCTGCGCAGTGCGACGCTGCTCAACGGTTTACTCAGCACGCGCCGAATACCGGCGTTTTGTAATTCGTCGCGATCAAAGTTGATGTTGGCGTGGGCGAGCATCAGGCTGATGGGCTGTTGATTTTCGGCTTGACTGTCATCGCATATTCGCTGAGCTAGCTTTAAACCGCCCCCTGGGAGCGCTTGGTCGATTAATAGAATGTCTATCGGCGCATTGAGTAGTAGCTGATTGCGCGCTATCGCTACGGCGGCATTATCACTGTTTGCTGTGAGCACTTGCATACCCCAAGTGCTGCATTGCTTACTGACTACCTTGCAAAAGGTTTGGTTGCTGTCCACAACGAGCAGGCGTTTACCTTGGAGAAGCTCGGTGCCTGCAGTGCTGCCTTGCTCCGAAATTTTAGGAACGCCAAGCAGCAGGGAAAAGCTCAGAATATGAGCACCGTTTGGTGAGGTGCGGACATTGACTTGGCCTCGCATTAAGCTAATGAGCTGGGTGGCGATGGCAAATCGTGCATTGGTGATACTGCTATCATTGCTAATTGAGCGGCTTAGGGCTTGTTTCTCTTGGGTGCTAAAGGCCTTGCCGCGATGGCTTAGGTCAAAATATGTCAGTCCGGCCTTGGTCTCTGACGGGTAGACTTTCAGTAAAATATAGCCTGATTCAAAATGTTCAAATGCACTGTTCATCACGTGGGATAATAATTGCCGAATTCGGGATGGGTCGCCGATCAGTTGTTCCCTGACTTCACTGTCAATATCACAAATTAATTCGATGGCTTGTTCAGCGGCAATATTGCGGAATCCGGCAAGGGACTCGTCGATGATTTCGGGTAAGTTGATCAGTTGATTGCTGAGTTCAACGTCACTTTCGCTAAAGCGTACTGCCTGACTGGCCTCGTCAAGCAACTGCAGCAGTTCGTGGCTAGAGCGCTGTAACGTGCTGATATAGTCTTCTTGGCTAGCGGTTAAGCGCGTGTCGTGGAGCAATTCTGTTACGCCGATCATGGCGCTTAGCGGGGTGCGAATATCGTGGGTAATGCGGGCTAATATATCGGTTTTGGCGCGATTCACTTCACCGAGGACGGCAATGTGTTGATCGTCTTGCGCTTGTTTACGTTGGCGTAGATGGTGGCGAGTAAACAATAGGCACGTTTGACTAATAGCGGCACTCGTTGCCAGCGCTATCATCGCGGTGTTGATTAAGGGGATATCGCTGAGGTTTAGAAAGTAGCTAAGAAGGGCTACTGAGTAAAGTAAAATGACGACTGCACGGGTAGTTAAATAATAAATAATCAAACGGCTGTAACTCACTAAGTAGCAGTGCAGCGACATGATAAATAAGAGTAAAACATTGGCGGGTATGAGTGTGTGTACAAGGATCGTGGCGCTGCGCCCGTCGCTGATTAAACCAATGGCGATGGCTAAGGTGTTTATTAGTATCGCTGTCCGGATAATCGCTGGCCAGTGCTGAGCGCGATTCACCGGAAATACCGGAAAGCTTTGCGCGTAGAGTAGTTCTAGGGTGCAGATCGCCAGTAAGGCAGTGATTAAGCTTGCACCCCGCCACGGCGGAATTAGTCCTTGAGCCTCGCCAATATAACCCCATGCGAGTAATTGACAGACAATGATGAGTCCGCAATTCAGGGCTTGGTAGATAAAAAGCCGGTCTTTGTACAAAAATGCACTGACAAGATTAAATAGCAGCAGTAAAACTAACATGCCGTAGAAAGCGGCATTAGTAAATTCACGTTTACTTACCTGGCCAAGGAAGCTCGCATAGCTGTGTAATTCAATAGCGATGCGTCGTGCAATCGGGGATTCGATACGCAGGTAAAATGTACTTTGGCTATTTGCCGCAACGGGGATGGCAAATAGGGCCTCGCTGCGAATTAATTTGCTTGTGGGAACCGGCGCGACGATTTCCCCCTCGCGATACACTTCAATATGGTTGGCGTCACTTGGTTGAATCTGCAACAACTGTTGCTGGGTTTCGTTGCTGGTATTGCGCAGCGTGAAGCGGAACCAGAGGCGACCAGTGGCGCTTGAAAGCTGGAAGTCAGCAATGCCGCTAGGCCTAAATTGGGTGTTTAATTCTGGTTGTTGGATCGCGTCGATACGATAGCGCGCGTTGGGGTCCATCAGAACATCGGTGTAGTCCGCGAGATTTGTATTGTTTTGACTTGAATCGAGGACGAGCACTGGCGCAGCTAAGCTGGGAGTGCTAATGCACAGCAAAAGCAAGCCCAGACAGCGGCGCAGGCGGCGGTACGACCGAGACTTATTTACGGTCGATGGCGCGGTAGGCGATGTCGTTGCGATAGAAGGCATCCCGCCACTTTATCTGTTTCGCTGCTGCGTAGGCAAGCTGCTGGGCATCGGCAACGCTACTGGCCATGGCAGTGGCGCAAAGTACGCGGCCGCCGTTGGTGACTAGCTTGCCGTTGGTTAGGCGTGTGCCAGCATGAAATACCTTGCTACAGTCCGTTTCTGCGGGAATGCCGGTAATGACCTCGCCCTTAGCGTAATCGCTGGGGTAGCCGCCCGCAGCCAAGACCACGCCGACGGCGGGGCGCGCGTCCCAGTCAGCAGTTACGGTGTCGAGTTTGCCAGCAATCGCCGCTAAGCAAAGCGCCGCTAAGTCTGATTTTAACCTAAGCATAATGGGCTGGGTTTCGGGGTCACCGAAGCGGCAATTGTATTCAATTACTTTAGCTTCGCCCTGGGCGTTAATCATTAGCCCAGCATATAAAAATCCAGTGTAGCGATTACCTTCGCTAGCCATACCGCGTACGGTGGGAATGATAACCTCATTCATTACTCGTTGGTGAATTTCCGGCGTAACCACTGGTGCGGGGGAATAAGCGCCCATACCGCCGGTGTTGGGGCCGGTGTCGCCGTCGCCAACCCGTTTGTGGTCTTGGCTGGTAGCCATGGCGAGAATGTTTTCGCCGTCGACCATCACGATAAAGCTGGCTTCTTCGCCTTCGAGAAACTCTTCAATAACCACGCGGCAACCGGCGTCGCCAAAGGCATTGCCAGACAGCATGTCGCGCACTGCAGCTTCAGCCTGGGCGAGGGTTGCGGCAACGATTACGCCTTTGCCGGCGGCGAGACCATCGGCTTTAACCACAATCGGCGCACCCTGTTCACGCAAATACGCCAGTGCGGGTTCGAGTTCGGTAAAGTTTTGGTAGCTGCCGGTGGGGATTTGGTGACGAGCGAGAAAGTCTTTGGTGAAGGCTTTGGAGCCTTCAAGTTGCGCGGCGCCCTTGGTGGGGCCAAAGCAAGGTAGGTTGCGAGCTTGGAAAAAATCAACAACGCCTTCAACTAAGGGGGCCTCAGGGCCGACGATGGTGAGGCCGACCTGATTGTTCTCGGCAAAGTCGGCTAGTGCGGCAAAGTCGTTAATAGCAATGGCCACATTTTCAATATTGGTGTCTAAAGCCGTGCCGGCATTGCCGGGGGCCACAAATACGGTTTCAACTTGTGCTGATTGAGCAACCTTCCACGCTAGCGCGTGTTCGCGGCCGCCGTTGCCAATGATGAGTACATTCATATGTTTGGGTGAACGCTTGATGGGGGATGGGAGGCGCAAGGAAAGGTCTCTCTTCTACTATCTGCGTTCATACTCCTTTATTTCTATAATTGATTGTAAAATTGAATGGGGGCAGGGGCGTCTTTGGCGTCTCCCGTCTAAAATCTTCCGTTCGAGCATCTAGCGCGATTAGTGCCGGAAGTGGCGCATACCGGTAAACGCCATCGCAATGCCGTATTCGTCGGCAGCGGCGATCACTTCTTCGTCGCGAATTGAGCCGCCAGGCTGGATCACGCATTTAATACCGGCAGCGCCCGCGTTATCCAAACCGTCCCGGAAGGGGAAGAAGGCGTCGGAGGCCATGACTGCGCCGGCCACTTGTAAGCCGGCGTGCTCGGCTTTGATTGCTGCGATGCGGGCCGAGTTGATACGGCTCATTTGGCCAGCGCCGACGCCGATGGTCTGACGATTTTTGGCGTAGACTATGGCATTGGATTTCACGAACTTAGCAACCTTCCAAGCGAAGATCATATCGTCTATTTCGCTGGGCTCGGGCTGGCGCTTGGTCACAATCTTAAGGTCGGCGGCGGTAATCATACCGAGATCGCGGTCTTGTACTAGCAGGCCGCCATTAACGCGCTTGTAGTCGAAGGTGGGGTTGCTCTTGTCCCACTGGCCACAGCTTAGCAGGCGCAGATTTTTCTTCTCTGCGATGATGGTCGCAGCTTCTTCGCTAACGGTAGGTGCAATAATGACTTCAACAAACTGGCGGTCGCAAATGGCCTTGGCAGTGGCGGCGTCGAGTTCGCGATTAAAGGCGATAATACCGCCAAAGGCCGACTCGGGATCAGTGGCAAACGCCAGGTCATAAGCTTCGCCGATACCGTTTAGCGAGACCGCGACACCGCAGGGGTTGGCGTGTTTAACAATAACGCAGGCCGGTTTCACAAAGGACTTAACACATTCCAGCGCGGCGTCGGTGTCAGCAATATTGTTGTATGACAGGGCTTTGCCTTGCAGCTGCGTTGCGGTGGCAACAGAGGCTTCGCTAGGGTGGCGTTCAACGTAAAATGCAGAATCCTGATGGGGATTTTCGCCGTAGCGCATGTCCTGGGCTTTAATAAACTGGCTATTAAAGGTGCGCGGGAATTTTTCAGTGCCACTGGGCGCCAGCCGACCAAAGTAATTGGCGATCATACCGTCGTAAGCGGCGGTGTGTTCATAGGCTTTAATGGCTAAGTCAAAGCGGGTGTCGAGGTGGGTGCAGCCGTCATTGGCCTGCAGCTCATCTAAGATAACTTGATAGTCTGTTGCATTAACGACAATGGCCACGTCACGGTGATTTTTAGCCGCAGCGCGAACCATGGTCGGGCCGCCGATATCAATGTTTTCTACTGCGTCTTCCATGGTGCAACCGGGTTTGGCAACGGTGGCTTCAAAGGGGTAGAGGTTGACAATAACCATGTCGATTGCCTCAATGCCGTGCTCGACCATAATGCCGTCATCAATGCCGCGACGACCGAGAATGCCGCCGTGTACCTTGGGGTGCAAGGTCTTAACGCGGCCATCCATCATTTCGGGGAAACCCGTGTAATCGGATACTTCGGTCACTGCGATGTCATTCTGCTTAAGCAGGGCAAACGTGCCGCCAGTAGAGAGTAATTCAACACCAAGTTTGCTGAGTTCGCGAGCGAATTCAACAATGCCGGATTTGTCGGAAACGCTGATGAGTGCGCGCTTTACGGGACGGGCCTGATTGTCAGTAGTCATGCAGAGAGTGTTACCTTAAGGTTTAAAAAGTGTGCTGAAATTGGTGTTCAGAGCAGCCAATTACAAGAGATCATATTGTTTGAGCTTTTTGCGCAAGGTGCCGCGATTCAATCCCAGCATTTGCGATGCGCGGGTTTGGTTGTTGCGGGTGTAGCGCATGACTTCTTCGAGTAGTGGCGCTTCTACCTCCGATAAAACCATATTGTAAACATCGCAAACGTCCTGACCGTCAAGATTGGTCAGGTAGTTGTTGAGGGCGATGGCGACACTGTCACGCAAGGTTTTTGCCTTGCTAATATCGTCTGCCGACGGCGTTTGGTTGGCGCTGACCTCAGTCATCACTGCGGTGTCTGTGCTGGTTAAGTTCATGCTGCTGCGTCCTGTAGAGTTTGGCCGTGCTGTTCAAAGTAGCGATGTACAGCATCTAGTTGTGCACTGGCAGATTCAAGGCGATTGAATTCACTGCGAAAGCCAGTGTTGGCGTCGTGCTCCTGCAAATACCATGCGCAATGTTTACGCGCGATTCGCAGGCCGTTCTGTTCTCCATAAAAATGGTGTAGCGCGCTGAGATGACTCAGCATAATTGCTTGTATTTCTGCCGTGGTCGCGGCCGGAGCCAGAATGCCGGTGCTCAAATAGCTGGCTATTTCACGGAATAACCATGGTTTACCCTGCGCGCCACGGCCGATCATTACGCCGTCGGCGCCGGTGTAATCCAGTACATATTTAGCGTGCTCGGCACTGGTGATATCACCATTGGCGAATACGGGGATGCTAACCGCCTGCTTAATCGCGGCAATCGTATCGTACTCGGCCATTCCCAGATATCGGCATTGTCGAGTACGACCATGCACTGCCAGTGAGCTAATGCCGCAATCTTGCGCAAGTTTCGCAATGGCGAGGCCATTGCGTTGGTCCGGTGACCACCCAGTGCGAATTTTTAATGTCACTGGAATATCTACTGCAGCAATGACTGCTTTGAGTATTTGCTCAACTAGCTCAGGTTCCTTTAATAAAGCGGAACCGGCGGCGCGCTTACACACTTTTTTCGCTGGACAGCCCATATTGATATCAATGATATCGGCGCCCATTTCCATACAGCTTCTTGCGGCTTCTGCCATCATCGCAGGCTCTGCACCGGCAATTTGCACCGCGCGGGGCGTATTGTCGTCGTGAGCTAGGCGTAAATGACTTTTGCGCGTATGCCAGAGCTGCGTGTTGCTAATCACCATTTCCGACACAGTTAAACCTGCGCCAAATTCCCGACACAATCTGCGGAATGGCAGGTCAGTAATCCCCGCCATCGGCGCCAATACAGCGCGAGCAGGAAGCTTGTGAGGACCAATCTGGATCATCGCCATGCCTGAAAAAAAAGGGTGCTTAACAGTGGGAAAACAGGGCAGCTATGATACTCGCTTGCGGACTTTACCGGAAGACTTGCGCTCAGAAAATAACCAACTCTGAGTGTGAAAGAAGTGCACAAATGGGGCTTTACGGCAGCAGTTGTAACTGGTAGTTCACGGCATTGGAGCCTGGGTCAACGATTTCTAGCGCAATGTGCACCGGCTGCTGGCTGGCAAGATTTGATAGCGCGTTAAGTTCTCCGGCGAGGTACTCGCGGGGTTGAAACACTCTGCTGGCAAGGGTTTGGCCATTTATGTCGCTGAAGTGCAGCTTCAGGGCTGGGAAGGGGCCTGGTTCGGCACTGCGATTTAATAAAATAGTATCGACTATAAGTGCGTTGGCGACACTAGGGTGTTTGCGAACCAGAAGGTGGGTACTCACTACGTCGCCCAGTTGGCGTGCTTCGGGCGCTTTGTTCTCGCACAGTAGCGGGTGCAGTGGGCATAGCTGCTGTAAATAGTCACCAGCGGGGCTGGCGAATACAGCGTCCTTTTGCCAGAGCGCAACTTGCCCGGCCAGTGCCAGTAGGGCGACGAAATTCGCCATTATCCAAGGCCAGCGTCGGGGCTGGTGACGCTGGCGATGGTGTTCAAAGTCATGGTTTAGGGTGCTTAAACCGGCAATAAGGTCTAGGGGGGAGTCGGCGGCCGCGTCACCTTCAGCGTGGCTCGTCTTGGCAGACTCGAGCGCGGCTTGTTGTGGCGCGGCGGTGGATAAATGCGCTTTTGGCGTGTTTGCCGTTGTCGCATTGAAAATGCTCATGCACACGCCGCAACGCAATAAACCGCCAGCGGCATTCAGTTGCTGGGGCTTGAGCCGAAAGCGTGTCATGCATTGGGGGCATGACACGCTTTCGGCTACGTCAGTCGGTGTATGGTGTTCGGTAGACATGAGTTCAATGTGCTTAAGTAGTTTAGGGTTTTTTCTTGCCGTTGATGCGGACCCATTCGTCCTTGGCAATCAGTTCTAGTGCATTAAACCACTGTCGGTAGCAAGTCAGCAATTCTTGGGCCTGGCTATTGAGAATACCCGATAGACAAATCGGCGCTTCGGGACTTAGCGCTGCCGCTAAGTTGGGGGCTAGTGAGATTAGCGGGCCTGCGAGGATATTGGCAACCATCACGTCGCCATGCAAATCGCTGGGTATTTGCTCTGGGAGCAGACAGTCGATACGGTCGTGGTCGATATTATTGCGCTGAGCATTGTCGCGGGTTGCGAGCAGTGCCTGCGGGTCGTTATCGATGGCAATGACTCTTTTTGCGCCGAGTAGCAGCGCTGCAATTCCTAAAATGCCTGAGCCGCAGCCGTAGTCGATAACGGTTAAGCCGTCGAGATTTTGCTGATCTAGCCACTGCATGCAAAGCCACGTGGTGGGGTGGGTGCCGGTGCCAAAGGCGAGTCCGGGGTCGAGTAATAGATTCACCGCGCTGGGGTCCACTGGCTCCCGCCAGCTTGGGCAGATCCACAGGCGCTCGCCGCATTGAATGGGGTGGTAGCTGTCCATCCACTCCCGAACCCAGTCGCGGTCTTCCAGTATTTCACTGCGGTGGGGTGGCAGCGCTTCGCCTAATTGGGCTTCTAAGGCGACGAGAACGGCATCCATATCGGTGTCGGCGGTGAATAAACCGGTTACCCGAGTTTGTTGCCACATGGGGGTTTCACCCACGCCCGGCTCGTACACGGGTTGATCGGCGTTGTCTTCCATGGTCACTGCTGCGGCGCCTATTTCCAGCAGGGCATCTTCTAGCGCGGGTGCAGAGGCTGGGTTGGTGTCTAGGCGTAGTTGTAACCATGTCATAGGGCTAACTCTTTCTGAAATATAATGATGTTGGCAGAATGTAAAAAAGGGGCCGAAGCCCCTTTAAGTATGCAGCTTAAACTATTTTACAGTTTAAGCTTCTTTTCTAGGTAGTGAATACTTACGCCACCTTCGCGGAAAGCTGCATCGCGAACCAGATCCCGATGTAAGTCGGTATTGGTGCGAATACCGTCTACCACCAGCTCATCCAATGCATTGCGCATGCGGTTGAGGGCGATTTCGCGATTGTCTCCCCAGGTGATGATTTTGGCGATCATCGAGTCATAATGAGGGGGAACGGTATAGCCGCTGTAAAGGTGCGAGTCGACCCGTACGCCTAGGCCGCCCGGCGCATGGTAATGCTTAATCAAGCCGGGGCAGGGCATAAAGGTTTTAGGGTCTTCGGCATTTATCCGGCACTCAAAGGCGTGGCCTTTGACTTTGATGTCGTCCTGAGTGATGGACAGTTTCTCACCGCCAGCAATTAACAGCTGCTGCTGGATAAGGTCGACACCGGTGACCATTTCACTGACAGGGTGTTCAACCTGAATACGGGTATTCATCTCAATAAAGAAGAATTCGCCGTTTTCGTAGAGGAATTCGAAGGTGCCAGCGCCACGGTAATTAATGGCAATACAGGCATCAACACAAGACTTGGCGACTTGGGCGCGAATCTCGTCGGGAATGCCCGGTGCTGGCGCTTCTTCCAATACCTTTTGGTGACGACGCTGCAAAGAGCAGTCGCGGTCGCCTAGGTGAATAGCGCTTCCTTGGCCGTCTGCCAAAACCTGGATCTCGACGTGGCGGGGGTTTTCGAGAAATTTCTCGATATATACCGTGCCGTCGCCAAAGGCAGCGCTGGCTTCAGACTGCGTGACATAAACGGCGTTGAGCAGTGCCGCCTCGCTGTGAACTACTCGCATACCGCGGCCACCACCGCCAGCAGCCGCCTTAATAATGACGGGGTAGCCGATACGCTTGGCTACTTTTAATGTGTGTTCATTATCATCGGTGATGGGGCCATCGGAGCCAGGTACCGTCGGTACGCCAGCTTTTTTCATGGCTTTTATCGCAGAGACCTTGTCGCCCATCATGCGAATAAGGTCGGGTGTGGGACCAATAAAGATAAACCCACTTTTTTCAACTTGTTCAGCGAAGTCAGCGTTTTCGGCGAGGAAGCCGTAGCCGGGGTGAATGGCGACGGCGTCGGTGACTTCTGCCGCGCTGATGATAGCTGGAATATTCAGGTAGCTCGCGGGCGATGGCGCGGGGCCAATACACACGGCCTCGTCGGCTAGACGGACATGCATCAGGTCGCGGTCGGCGGCTGAGTGTACTGCTACCGTTTTAATACCCAATTCTTTGCAGGCGCGCAAAATCCGCAGGGCAATTTCACCACGGTTGGCAATGACGACTTTTTTAAGCATTTGGAATCAATCCCTCTTTTGGTGCTTTGATCGTAGTTATGCCGGTGTTACACAATGGTGATCAAGGGCTGGTCAAATTCCACGGGTTCAGCGTCGTCAACCAAAATGGCCTCGATTACGCCGGACTTGTCTGCTTCAATTTGGTTCATCATTTTCATGGCTTCAACGATGCAGATGACATCGCCAGCTTTGACGTGCTGGCCAATTTCAACAAAGGCGGGTGAAGACGGTGACGGTGAGCGGTAGAACGTACCGACCATGGGCGACTTGATTAAATGACCGCTGGGACCTTGCGCTTCAGCTGGAGCGGCTGGTGCCGGGGCTGCTGGCTGTGGCGCGTATTGCATGGGCTGTTGCATATACTGTGGAGCCACCATGCCTTTGGCGGCGCTATTGCGGCTGATGCGCACTGACTCTTCGCCCTCCTTTATCTCTAACTCGTCGATATTCGATTCTTCGAGTAACTCAATTAGCTTTTTTACTTTTCTAATATCCATAGAAGCTCTCTTTAAATGTGAGTGAAATGATTGGTTTTGTTATTCGCTTAACTGGCTTATAGCTGCTTGCAAGGCGTATTCATAACCCGCAGCGCCCAGGCCGCAGATGACCCCTTGGGCAATATCTGAAAAATAAGAGTGATGACGAAAACTGTCCCGCGCGTGCACATTGGACAAGTGCACTTCAATAAAGGGGATGTCTACCGCCAGCAGGGCATCGCGCAGGGCAATACTGGTATGAGTAAAGGCTGCGGGATTGATAATAATAAAGTTGATGCCTTCAGGGCGCGCCAAGTGAATGCGATCAATTAACTCGTATTCGGCATTGCTTTGCATTGATTGCAAATGATGCCCGGCCGTCTTGGCGGATAGCTGTAACCTAGTGTCAATGTCGGCAAGTGTGGCGCTACCGTAAACGCCTGGTTCGCGACTGCCAAGGAGATTGAGATTGGGACCGTGAAGTACGAGTATCGATGCCATAGGTCACTATATTGCTTAATTCAGGTTGTGCGCAGATTGTGCCTTATTTGGTTTTATGAGTCCAACGCATCCCGTGAATTTTTTAAGATAGCGTGCAGTTAGCCGCAAGTTTGCAGAAGATGACCGGAATTTTGTGCTTCCCAGTGTTTTCGGTGCTAACACTGCGGGCAGCCGGTATCGTCCTACGTTGACTCCTCTAACAAGCTAAGGAGCATCGATTTGCTTAAGACCTGCGGCAAGACGGTGGGGCTGGCAGTGAGATCGGCTGGGAAATATATGTAGAGTGGAATGCCGTTGCGCTGATAATCGGCGAGCAGCTGGGTGATGGCAGGGTCGTAGCGCGTCCAATCGGCTGTGACATAGTGAACATTGTGAAGAATAAAGGCGGCGCGAATCGTATCGGTGCGTAACACCAGCGCTTCATTGGCGGCGCAGGTTATGCACCAGTCGGCGGTAACATCTAAAAACACATTTTGGCCGCTTTGGCGCAGGCGTTGAATTTGGCTGCTATCAAACCCTGTCACATTAGCGTTATTCTCAATCGGCTTGTTGAGACCAATCAGCATAAGGCTTAGTGCGGCAACATAAGAGATCATGGCCAGTATTTTGGTTGTCGGGCCTTGATTGTAGAGCCAGAGGCCAAAACCAATTAGCAGCCAGGCCGATAAAATAAGTGCCATGCCGTTTGCGCCAGTTTGCCGACCAACCACCCAGCTTAACCACACGGCGGTGGCGAGCAGGGGGAAGGCGAGTAGCTGGCGGAGTGTGATCATCCATTGCCCCGGTGTGGGAAGGCGACGCAAGCCAGCGGGGAATAGTGTTAACAACAATACAGGGAGGGCCATACCGATACCGATAAAGCCAAACACCAGTAGTGAAATGGCGGGTGTTTGGCTGGCGGCAAAGCCCACGGCCGTGCCCATAAAAGGCGCTGTGCAGGGGCTGGCGACCACGGTGGCGAGCACACCAGTGAAAAAACTGCCGCTATAACCCGATTGCCGGCTAAGGTCGCCACCTATATTCATCCAGCTGCCGCCAATCTCAAACACGCCGAGTAAGTTCAACGACAGCACAAAGAATAGGCTGGCGAGTAGGGCGACAAACCACGGTGTTTGCAGTTGAAAGCCCCAGCCGATGGCTTGCCCAGCTTGTTGCAGCGCGATTAATACGCCGGCCACCGCAACAAAGCTCAACACTACGCCAGCGCTGTACGCGACACCGTGACTGGCGGGGCTACCGCTGCGGGCATTGGCGAAGCTCAGCACCTTGAGACCCAAAACTGGGAAAACGCAGG
>NZ_JBFHDY010000002.1:0-91862 GCF_041584495.1 Zhongshania sp. | reverse complement strand
CGTGGTGGAATGCTGGCGCATCGCACATGAATCAGGCGCTGCCGAAACGCCGTTTTGATCAACTGGGGCTGATCTCGTTAGTGGATCAGTATCGTCGTCTCATGAGTACAATATGAACCGCCGTATACGGAACCGTATGTGCGGTGGTGTGGGAGGACGGCGGAAGTGATTCCGCCTCCTACCCGATCTGTTTTTTGGCAATCTGTTTTGGAGTAGCGCGATATGCAGATCAAAAGAGGTATTTGTGTGTAATCACTGATAACATTGCTGAACTTAAGCTTTTCCCCATATAAACAATAAGAGGGTATGAGTATGTCCACCAGCAAAACCCATTTCCGCACCTGCAATTTATGCGAAGCCATGTGTGGCATTGTCATCAAGGTTGACGACGGCGTTATTACCTCAATAAAAGGCGATGAAGACGACAGCTTTAGTCGCGGCCATATTTGCCCTAAGGCGATTGCTCTGAAAGATTTATACGAAGACCCGGACCGTATTCGCCGGCCCTTGCATAAAGTGGATGGCGAGTGGCAGGAACTGAACTGGCACGATGCGCTGGATAAAGTGGCAGCGCGAATTGCCAGCTTGCAGGCCGAGCACGGCAACGACGCCTTCGGTGTGTACTTGGGCAATCCCAATGTTCATAACATCGGCTCGATCCTGATGAGTGGCGGCTTATTGCGAGCCTTGAAGACCAAAAACAAATTCTCGGCGACGTCGGTCGATCAGCTGCCTCATCATATTGTGTGTTGGAAGCTGTTTGGGCATCAGTTACGGATTCCCGTGCCAGATATTGATAATACTGACTATTTTTTGATGTTCGGTGCAAACCCCTTGGCGTCTAACGGCAGCATAATGAGTGTTGCCGATGTTAAACAGCGCCTTAAAGATGTGCGCAAACGCGGTAAATTGGTGGTCGTTGACCCCCGTCGCACTGCAACAGCGGAACTCGCCGACGCGCATCATTTTGTGCGACCAGGCAGTGATGTTTTGGTGTTGCTAGCAATGCTGAATGTTGTGTTTGCAGACGGTTTGGTCAACACGGGTAGTATAGCTGAGTATCTTGACCAAGATCCCGCTGACTTGGCGGCAAGCTTTGCCGAGTTTAGCCCGGAAAAGATTGGGCCGCTGACGGGAATGTCCGCTGAGGTTATTCGCAGCATGGTACATGATTTTTGCGCGGCGTCGCAGCCGGTTATGTATGGGCGTTTAGGTGTGTCTGTTCAAGAGTTTGGCACCTTAACCCAGTATCTGATTATGCTCTTTAATATTCTGACTGGGCGCCTCGACAGTGTCGGTGGACTGATGTTTACCAAACCGGCTGTGGATATTTTGGCTCAGAGTGGCCGCGGTCACATGGGCCGCTATCACAGCAGAGTGAGGGGCTTGCCCGAATTTAATGGTGAGTTGCCAGTAGCGACGCTCGCTGAGGAAATCACCACGCCGGGCTCGGGGCAGATCAAGGGCATGATGTTGATCGCTGGGAATCCTGTGTTGTCGACCCCCAATGGCGAGCAGCTTGATCGCGCTTTTGAGAAATTAGATTTGCTGGTGGCTGTCGATTTTTATATAAATGAAAGTAGTCGCCACGCCGATTTCATTCTGCCGCCAGTAAGCCCGCTGGAGCGCGAACACTATGATGTGACCTTTAATGTGCTGGCAGTGCGTAATAACGCGCGCTATGCCGAGGCACTTTTTCCCCGGCCCAAAGATGGTCGTCACGACTGGGAAATATTGCTCGGCCTGCGGGACCGCCTGCAGCCAGCCCATAGCATCAAGGAAAAGCTCGCCCGCAATACCATTCGACGTATGGGCCCATCGGGCCTACTCAAGGTCTTACTGCGCAAAGGGCCGTATGGTGGTGGTAAAAACCCATTTGCGGGGTTGAGCTTAAATAAGTTAAAGAAATCGCCCCACGGGGTAGATTTAGGGGCATTAAGACCGGCCTCTGGGGCGATTAGCCACCATGCGGATCGTAAGGTGCATCTCGAATCGGCGTTTTTCTTGAAAGACCTTGCAAGAGTGAACACCCGTTTCTTTAATCGCGATACCGGGGGCGACAAACTTTTACTTATTGGACGGCGGGAGGTGCGCAGTAATAACTCTTGGTTACACAATAGTCATCGCTTAGTTAAAGGTAAGGATCGTTGCACTGTTATAATAAACCCTGAAGATGCGCGGCATCTTAATATTCAAAATGGGCAGCAGCTGCGGGTTAGCTCGCGGGTGGGCAGCATTGAGTTGGCGGCGGTGATTAGTGACGAGATGATGCTTGGTGTGGTGAGCATTCCCCACGGTTGGGGGCATCATCGCAGTGGCACTCAGTGGTTGGAGGCCGAGGCCCACGCGGGCGTTAGCGTGAATGATCTGACTGATGAAATGCATCTCGATGAATTGTCTGGCAATGCGGTATTAAACGGCGTGCCAGTGACCCTGGAGGCGATTTAAGGACGACGTAGGTGGCGGGGGAGTTGATGCTTAAGGGCATGCGCGGTCGCTTACATGGCTACCTGCCTGCGCAGCTATGACGTGGTGCGGTGTGCTGATTTACTGTTGTGATTCGACTGCTCTATATGATATCTCACTCCTGCGCAGGCAGGAGTCTATGTTGGGTGCAGTGGGGAATTAAGCAGGGGCGCGGTGGTTCGGTAAACTTTAGCTGGGGTAATATGCCTGCGGCTTCGGGCGTACGACTCCTGACCTTAGGTCTTTCGCGGCGAACGTTGACTCCGAATATACAGGGCTTCCACTTTTTGCCGCGCCCAAGGGGTGCGACGTAAAAATTTGAGGCTAGAGGCCACGCTGGGATTGTCGGTAAAACACTTTATTTTGATTCGGCGGCCCAACTCTTCCCAGCCGAATTGTTGTTCGAGCTGGATAAGGATCATTTCTAAGGTCATGCCGTGCAGGGGATCTTTAGCGGTTGGCGATGCCTTTTGTGTGGCCGAGGTATTGGCCGCGTTTTCAGTCATTGCGGTCGGTGTCAGGCGCTTGCGTATCGTTAACCTCATCGCTCGCAGTTTCTTCAACACGGTCTTCAGCCCTTTTTACGCGGATTTTAAAGCCGGCAATAATTTTCCCGTTAAGGTTTTGCATTGCCACCTTGGCTTCACCGGCTTTCGGCATGTTAACAAAACCAAATCCCTTAGACAGATTAGCGTCTTCGTCTCTGACGAGTTGTAGCGACTGTACCGCACCGTAGGCTTCGAACATGTCCAGTAGCTCGGCTTCGGTGGTGGTGCGGTTGAGGTTGCGAATAAGTAATTTCATGGTGCGGCCGTTTTAGTGATATGCCGCGAAGTATAGCGCTTATGGGCTTTAACTGCGCGTAAAAGCCCGCTGGATTTGTGAATCCCTCAGAGGTTTTTTAATTTTTCTTCCATATCGGCAATATCTCTTAGCCGTTGTTTGATGCGACCTTGTTGAATCTTATTGTTCACCGTTGATTTATAGGCATAGCGTAGCTGCATTTTTGCCCGCTCAAATTGGGCCTGCAAAATAAAATACTCGGCGCGGGCGATGTGCACACCAAGAATATTGCCCGCCAAGCCACGCACTTCTGCCAATTGGTACCACAGATTAGGGTCGTTTGGTCGCTGTCTGGATTGCAGGCTCAACACTTTGTCGGCTTCATCAAACTGGTTGTCGAGCTGTAATACTTCCGCCAACTTTACCGTGTAGGGATTGTTATTGGGGACGATTGCCAGCTGGCTTTGCAACAAACGAATGGCGTCGCCATAGCGCTTTTGGCCTACGAGGATGTCGGCTTTGGCCAATTGATAAGCGATGCGGCTGCTGTCGTCTTTGAGTAGGGCGGCGAGCTGCTCGTCGGCTTCTTGCCAGCGATTGAGGGCGATTAAGGCGATAACCGCGCCGTAACGGCGCGCCTCCCCGTTCACGCCACTTTCGTCTTGCCAGTTTTTGAGTAAGTCTTCTGGGTTCTTGCTGTGCTGCAGGGCCGCTCGCATTCGCATTAATTGGAAGTTTAGGTTGTCAGTATAGACCTGTCGAGGGTATTGACGAGCGCGATTGGCGCTGTCGCTAATCCGGCTGTCGGTGAGCGGGTGGGTCAGCAGAAATTCTGGTGGTTTAGAACGGGCGTAGCGCATATTGGCATTCATGTTGACAAACATGGAGGGAATGCCATTCGGATCCATATCGGCTTTAGACAGCGTTTCCATGCCGAGGCGATCCGCTTCTTGTTCGTGTTGGCGGCTAAAACGCAACTGGCTTTCTAGCGCGGCAGCTTGGGTGGCAGTTATCGCTGCAATGCCCGCATCGGCGCCTGCGGTTGCAGCCAGCACAACCCCGGCCAATAAACCCGCGAGGGTAGGTATGGTGCTTTGCTTGGCATTGTCCATTGAGCGGCTAAAGTGCCGCTGACTGAGGTGGGCAATTTCGTGGGCGAGTACCCCAGCTAATTGCGCTTCGTTGTCAGTATAGAGGAATATACCACTGTGTACGCCAATGACTCCGCCGGGAACGGCAAAGGCGTTGATGGTGGCGTTGTCGACGATCACGGTCTCTAGGCGGCGGTCTTTCAGTTCGCTGTGGGAGGCGAGACGGTAGAGCAGACCCTCAATATAGTCCTGCATCAATGGATCGTTAACTGTTTTTACGCTATTGCGGAACATTTTCAGCCACATCCTGCCCAAGTCCTGTTCTTGTTGGGCGGAGTAGCGTGAGGCGGTGACATCACCTAAATCTGGAAGGTTGTCGCGGGGACTGGTGTCGGCAAATACAAGGCTGCCGAACGCAATAAGGCTAATACTTAAGGCACGTTTAAACACAGAAAATCCTTAGTCACTCTAACGACGAAACACGGCATGGTCCTTGATAATACAAGAGCGCAGTGTTTATGACCTCATTATTCGCTAAAAGTGCTCGGGAGTTTCTGTCCCAAACGCGCTGCTGGGCTGCTGCAGCAATTCCCTTGCTTGGGCCATTTAGACGAGCAGGCTATACTAGCGAAAATTCGATTTCACACATTGAGCCTATGAAGCATATTGATATCTATATAGACGCCAGTGGCTTAGATTGTCCGCTGCCCTTGTTAAAGGCTAAGCAAGCGCTTAACCGCATGGCTGCAGGCCAGGTACTTGAGGTGCTTGCCACCGATGTTGGTTCTTGGCGGGATTTTGAGGTATTTGCCAAGCAAAGTGGTCATACTTTGTTACTCAGCGAAGAGCAGGATGCTAACTATCGTTACTTGTTCAGAAAGAAATAGGCCTTTTATTCCCCGTTATCATTCATAAAGGATTGCTTCATGCTGGGTATTGTTCGCTCGTGGTTCGATCGCTTGTTTGCGGAAGAAGAGACAGTTGTTCTGCTGCTGTTAATCGCCGCAGTACTCGTGATGATGTTAAGCCTTGGCAATGTGCTGGTGCCAATTGTGGCGAGCATTGTTTTGGCTTTTATGATGCAGGGCATTATCGCGCGCTTAAGCCGGGCTGGCGCGCCCCAGTGGTTGGCCATCGCGGTAGCTTATACGGTTTTTGTCAGTGTCTTTTTTGGCGTGCTGGTGGTCTTGTTGCCACTGGTTTGGCAGCAGTTGATTAATTTGTTTCAGGAATTGCCAACCATGCTCCGCAAGCTCCAGCATGTATTACTGGTGCTGCCGGAGCGCTCCGAGCTTTTTACCGAGCAACAAATTCGCGAGTGGATGGCGATTGCCACAAAAGAGCTGGGGTCGGTCGGTCAATATTTACTGAGCTTTTCAATCGCGCAGCTGCCCAATTTGCTGGGCTTAATGATTAATATTATCTTAATTCCGATTTTGGTGTTTTTCTTTTTAAAGGATAAGGCGACGATTTTGGGCTGGATGGCGAGTTTTCTGCCAAATCATCGGCCCTTGCTAAGTGCGGTTTGGTCAGAGATGAATGTGCAAGTCGCCAATTATGTGCGGGGTAAGGCGGTAGAAATCGTTATTGTTGGCGTGGTGTCTTATATCTGTTTTGAAGTAATTGGCCTTAACTATCCCGCTCTATTGGCATTATTAGTGGGGCTGTCGGTGGTGATTCCCTATATTGGCGCGGCGGTTGTAACCTTACCGGTGTTGTTGGTGGGGTATATTCAGTGGGGCTGGAGTGGTGAGTTTTTTACGTTATTTATGGTTTACAGTGTGATTCAGGGTCTAGATGGTAACGTCTTGGTACCATTGTTGTTTTCTGAAGCCGTTAATATGCACCCAGTAGCCATTATCGTGGCGGTATTAGTGTTTGGCGGCTTGTGGGGGATTTGGGGCGTATTTTTCGCCATTCCCTTGGCAACCTTGGTTAAGGCGATTATTTATGCTTGGCCTCGACCTGTGCGCCAGCCCTCTGCAGCGGAAGCACCCGTTGCAGACTAATTTTACCTGTGTCGCGAACTTGTTTTATTAATAAGGATACTTTGTGAACTATTTGAAATCGACGTTTGTGTTCCTCTTTGTGTTGCAACTTTCAGCTTGTGCTTGGTTGGAGGGTGTCGGCTTAAACAGTGCCAAATTTGGCATTGCAGGGGAGTCTGCGGCGGTAGCTAAACCTCCTGGCGATCAACGAGCATATCGCTATACGGTGCTGGAAAACGGTTTAAAAGTGCTCTTGATATCTGATGCCAACGCCGATAAAGCAGCTGCCGCTTTGGATGTAAATGTGGGTAGTCGGCAAGATCCTGAGAATTACCAAGGCTTGGCACATTTTTTAGAACATATGTTATTTCTGGGAACTGAAAAATACCCTGAGGCTGGTTCGTATCAAGCGTTCATTACCGCTCATGGCGGTAGTCATAATGCGTTTACAAGTTTTGAAGATACTAATTATTTCTTTGATATCAGTGCTGACTCGCTTGAGCCAGCGCTAGATCAGTTTGCTCAGTTTTTTGTTGCGCCACTGTTTAATGCGGAGTATGTGGGCCGGGAAGTCAATGCAGTGAATTCGGAATACCGAGCAAGGATTAAAGATGATCGCCGTCGAGAGTTGGCGGTCTTTAAGGCCCAAGTTAATCCAGCGCACCCCTTTGCAAAATTTTCAGTGGGTAATTTACAGACCTTACACAGCGATAATGAGGCCGCGCTGCGTGAGCAGTTATTGGCGTTTTACCAGCGCAATTATTCAGCCAATATCATGGCTTTAACGGTCATTGGTCGCGAATCCTTGGACGAGCTTGAAGCGATGGTGCGGCCTAAGTTCAGTGCTATTGCCAATCGCGAGCGTCAGCTGGACGCAATTGTTGAGCCCCTATTTAAGGCTGGTGACTTACCGCGTTGGATCAATATTCAACCTGTACAGAATCGTCGCTCATTGTCAGTAAATTTCCCCGTGCCAGATGCAGCGCCTCACTGGCGCAGCAAACCGTTAAGTTACATTGGCAATATTCTGGGTCACGAAGGTGAAGGCAGTTTGCTGGCAGTGCTTAAAAGCAAGGGTTGGGCCGATGGTTTGAGCGCTGGTGAAAGTTTGAATTACCAGGGCGGCGCGATGTTCGGAATTGAGGTTGCGCTCACCGAGGTGGGTCTAAAACACGCCGATGAGATAGTCGCACTCATATACCAAAATATTGCGCAACTGCGAGCGCAAGGCGTTGAGCGTTGGCGCTTTGCTGAGCAGGCAGGTTTGGCAATTCAGGGCTTTTTGTTTCGCGCGCAGCCAGCACCGATAAACGACGTGGTGCAATTGTCGATGGCCATGCATAAATACCCTGCGGTCGAGGTAATGCGGGCACCGTATTTAATGGACGATTACCAGCCTGAATTGCTGGCTGAGTTCCTCGCCGCGATGCGGCCTAGTAATAGTTTTATTACTCTAGTGGCGCCAGGGGTAAAACCGACCATTGATATTCCCCGCTATCAGGTTGGTTATAGTAAACGACCTATCGCCCAGGGCGAATTAGCGGTTTGGGCGTCGGGATCGTCCAAGGCATTAACTTTGCCGGCGAAGAATAATTTTGTTGCCAGTGACTTTAGTTTGAAGCGCGGTCGAGGCGAGAGCAAACCAGTTCCTGTGCCTAGCGCCGCGCCCATTGAACTGTGGTTGAATACCGACGATATATTCGAACTGCCAAAGGCAAAATTGTATCTGCAGTTAGCAACAGATAAGGCCAATAGTGATGCAGAGTCCTTGGCCAAGACTGAGATGTGGCTGCGGATGGTTAAGGACCAGCTCAATGAGTTGACCTACCCCGCGCAGTTAGCGGGTCTGGATTTTGACCTAGATGTCGATTGGCGCGGCATTGAAATTAGTATTGGTGGCTTTAACCAGAAACAAGGCGAGTTGTTGGTGCAAATATTGGCGGCCTTAAAATCACCGGCATGGCAGGAGAACCGCTTCGCACGCTTACAGGCCCAGCGCCTGCGCGAGTTTGAAAATGCCGTTAAGCAATCACCCTATCAACAATTGATTGCCGAGCTGCCGCGTATGTTGAGGCATGAAAATCCGGGATTGGCGGCTCACGAGGCGGCGACCCGAAAGCTGACGATGGCGGGGGTGGCTGCGCACGCAAAGGCTGTCCTAGAATCGGTTCAGCTGCGGATGTTGCTCGACGGTAATTTCGATCAGACAGATGCGCAACAATTAGGGGAGCGTGTAACAAACGTATTGCCTGTTAAGTCGTCACCCGCCGAGCCAATGCAGCATATCAGCCAGTTGTCTGAGGCATATATACTGCGTGAAATCGCCGCAGAGCACGATGACAGTGCTGCGTTACTCTATTTACAGAGCGCAGAAACAGGCAAGCAGGCGAGGGTGGCCATGGGTTTAACTGCACAAGTTTTAAGCGCTGATTTTTATCACCAATTGCGTACCCGCAAGCAGTTGGGTTACGTGGTTAGCGCAAGTGTTTATCCTCAGCGCGCAGTGGCCGGTTTGATCTTTTTAGTGCAATCCTCTGTGGTTGATGCGGCTACGCTGCAAGCAGAAATTAATCAGTATGTGAAAGACTGGTTGGCAGTCGGAATTGACGAAGCAACTTTTCGCCAGCACAAGGCGAGCTTGCTCAAGCGCCTGGCGGAGCAGCCCGAGAATCTGTGGGAGGCCGCTGGTCGGCATTGGCAGGATTTACTAGAAAATTACCCGGAGTTTGATAGTCGGGAGCAGTTAGTTCAGGCCTTAAATGCATTGAGTTACGATGATTGGTTGGCCGCGGCTAAGCGTGACTTGGGCACGACGTCGCAGCGAGGCTTATTGTTGTACACGGCGGGTAAATGGCCAAATCGCCTGCCAGAGGGTAAGCGGGTAGAAAGTGCCGAGAAATTTAAAGCTAACTTACCGGCTTATTCGTTTAAATGATCTAGGTATGTCATTGTTTTTGATGGTTTCGTCACATTTTATTCATATAGTAAATGCAATCATTTTGTTGATTTATGGCGGATAAGCTGTAAAAATCTCTTGCCCTCGATAGTTGTAAACCGACCGTCGAGGGACAAATAAATCCAATTATGAGGGTATTCGCTGGCTCAAAAGGCCGACGTTTAGCCCAGCCGGGCCAGGTGATAACCGTCACCAACGGGCAAAATTCAAACACCTTGAGCTGATCGCTCTGTGGTGCGCCAGTTGTAAACGGAACACTTCCAAGCTTGACGCTTGCTGGTCTGGACAGCCCACTGTACTGCTAAGGACTGTGTATGTATCAAGACCACGATTTGCGCGAAGACCTAGACCCCCAAGAAACTCAAGAATGGCTCGAAGCCCTTGACGGTGTGTTGAAAAACGGTGGCCGGGCCCGCACCGCGTTTTTGATGAAGCGGTTGGCTAAACACGCTGCCCGCGCCGGTACTCAACTGCCGTCGGCGATAACCACGTCCTTCCGCAACACCATTGAACCTAGCGACGAACGGCGCATGCCCGGCGACTTATTTATGGAGCGCAAAATTCGCTCGATGATTCGTTGGAATGCGCTGGCGATGGTGATGCGTGCGAACGACAATAATGAAGGCTTGGGTGGTCATATCTCCAGCTTTTCCTCGTCGGCGACACTTTACGATGTGGGGTTTAACTATTTTTTCCGTGGCGGTGAAAAAGCAGATTTAATTTATTATCAGGGCCATAGTTCTCCTGGAATGTATGCGCGCTCCTATCTCGAAGGACGTATTGACGAAACCCAGCTCGACAATTTCCGTCGTGAAGTTGACGGTGGCGGTCTGTCCTCATACCCACACCCATGGCTGATGCCTGATTACTGGCAATTCCCTACCGTGAGCATGGGGCTTGGCCCGATACAGGCTATTTACCAAGCGCATGTAATGAAGTATCAGCACAGCCGCGGTTTAGTGGATCACGGTGACCGTAAAGTGTGGTGTTTTATGGGCGACGGCGAGAGCGATGAGCCGGAATCATTAGGTTCAATCGCGTTGGCGGGCCGCGAAGGCTTAGATAACTTAGTATTTGTAGTGAACTGCAATTTGCAGCGTCTCGACGGCCCAGTGCGCGGTAACGGTAAAATTATTCAGGAATTAGAAGGCGTATTCCGTGGCGCTGGCTGGAATGTGGTCAAGGTAATTTGGGGGCGCCATTGGGATAAATTGCTGGAAAAAGACAAAACCGGTTTACTGCGTCGGCGTATGAATGAAGTCGTCGATGGTGAATTGCAAAACTATAAGGCCAATGGCGGCGCGTATACTCGCGAGCATTTCTTTGGCAAATACCCAGAGCTACTGGAATTGGTTGAAGACCTGTCTGACGACGATATTATGTATTTGAATCGCGGCGGCCACGACCCCTATAAAGTCTACGCAGCGTACGCCAAGGCCATGGAAACCAAAGGGCGGCCTACGGTCGTGCTGGCAATGACCGTAAAGGGTTACGGCTTGGGCGAAGGCGGAGAGGCTCAGAACGAAACGCACTCAGTGAAAAAACTGGGCGTAGAAGAACTCAAAAAGTTCCGCGATCGTTTCGGTGTGCCCATTAGTGATGAGGACCTGAAATCTGTTCCCTATTACCGCCCCGCTGAAGATAGTCCAGAGATGGTCTATATGCGTAAGCGTCGCGAAAAACTCGGTGGGTTTCTGCCTGCGCGTCAGGCTGATTTTGAGGCCCTGAAAATTCCTGAACTCGACAGCTTCAGTGCTCAGCTAAAGGCTACCGGCAAGCGTGAAATTTCCTCGACCATGGCCTTTGTGCGAATGCTGTCGAATTTGGTAAAAGATAAGGAAATTGGTTCTCGTATCGTGCCTATTGTGCCGGATGAAGCACGGACCTTTGGCATGGAAGGTATGTTCCGCCAGTTGGGTATCTACTCTTCTCAGGGCCAGCGTTACACCCCCCATGACTCTGACCAGATCATGTACTACAAAGAAGACAAGCAAGGCCAGATTTTGGAGGAGGGAATTACCGAAGCGGGCGCGTTTTCGGCGTGGTTGGCGGCGGCAACCTCTTATAGTAATCATCACTACCCGATGATTCCCTTTTATATTTTCTACTCTATGTTCGGCTTTCAGCGAATTATGGATTTGGCATGGGCAGCCGGCGACTCCCAGGCGCGGGGCTTTTTGCTGGGCGCAACGGCGGGGCGCACTACCTTGAACGGCGAAGGGCTGCAGCACCAAGACGGTCACAGTCATTTAATGGCGAATATGATTCCTAACTGTGTGTCGTATGATCCGACTTACTCTCATGAGTTGGCGGTAATTATTCAAGACGGCATGCGCCGTATGTATCAAGACAAAGAGAATGTCTTCTACTATGTGACGGTGATGAATGAGAATTACGCCCACCCCGACATGCCAGAAGGCAGCGCCGAGGGCATTATTAAAGGCCTGTATTGCCTAGCACCCAGTGCTGTTAAAAAGCCGAAGTTGAAAGTGCAATTGATGGGCAGCGGTACTATTTTGCGTGAAGTTGAAGCCGCTGCCGAAATACTAAAAGCTGACTATAAAGTTGAGGCCGACGTGTGGAGCGCGACGAGTATTAACTTGCTGCGCCGCGACGGTTTGGATTGCGAGCGTTGGAATATGTTGCACCCAGAGAGTGACGCCAAGCTGCCATACGTGACGGAGCAGCTTCGCGGTCGCCAGGGACCAGTTATATGCGCTACCGACTATATCAAATCCTATGGTGAGCAATTGCGACCTTATATTGAATCGCGTTATGTGGTTTTGGGTACTGACGGTTACGGCCGCTCAGATACCCGCGCTAAACTGCGCGCTCATTTTGAGGTTGATCGTCATTATATTGTGGTCGCTGCGCTCAAGGCGCTGGCAGATGATGGCTTGATTGCATTGAGTGTGGTCAGCAAGGCTATTAAGGCCCTTGGTATTGATACTGAAAAAGCCAACCCGCTTTATCGCTAATTTATAGAGAAGGATTTTTTTGTGGCTAAAGATACGGTAAAAATTCCTGACCTCGGTGGCGGCAGTGTTGATGTTATTGAGGTGTGTGTGGCAGTGGGCGATGTGGTCGCCAAAGAAGACTCGCTCGTGGTTTTGGAATCAGATAAAGCGTCAATGGAGATTCCCTCACCCATGGCTGGCAAGGTTTTAAGCATTAGCCTCAAAGAGGGGGCGACCGTCGAAGCCGGTGACGTGATTCTTGAACTTGAGGTTGAGGATGCAAAGCCCGACGCGCAGGACGAGGCGGCTCCCGCTGCGTCAGCCGCCCCTGAAAAAACAGTTTCGGGAGCAGAGCTGGCCCAGTCAAAAAGCCCAGCACGGGAAATGATTAAAGTCCCGGATGTGGGCAGCAGCGATGGTATTGATGTCATCGAAGTGTGTGTTGCGGTTGGTGATGTCATCAATGAAGGTGACTCGCTGCTTGTCTTGGAGTCAGATAAGGCGTCCATGGAAGTGCCTTCGCCGTTTAGTGGCAAGATCACCAAAATTGTCATGAAGGTGGGTGACAGCGCTAAGCAGGGCGCAGAGATTGCCGAAATAGAGCGAGAGATTGACGCTACTGGGGACGTAAGCGACGCCAAGGTGGAGGCATCAGCACCAGAAAAAGAAACGTCTACACCGCCGGTTGCGAGTTCGCCAGCTTCGGTGCTACCGGCTGCAAAGCCTGAGCCTACGGTAACGAGTCACGCCGATGTTTACGCCGGTCCTGCGGTTCGAAAACTGGCGAGGGAGTTTGGTTTAGCGCTTAAGCAAATGACGGGAACGGGGCCTAAAGGCCGGATTCTCAAAGAGGATGTGCAGCAATTTGTTAAAGACCTGTCACAGGGGCGCGCGAGTGGCGGGGATTCTAATGGCGCAGGGCTGCCGTCAATTCCCGACGTCGACTTTAGCCAGTTTGGTGAGATCGATATTCAGCCATTAACGAAATTGCATAAGCTCACCGCGCTTAATATGCATCGCAGCTGGGTGAATTTGCCTCACGTGACCCAGTTTGATGAGGTGGATATTAGTGCGTTAGAAGATTTCCGCACAGGCTTAAAGCGTGAGGCTGAGCAGCGCGCTGTGAAATTAACGCCACTGCCGTTTTTGCTCAAAGCCGCCGCCGTGGCCTTGCAAGCACACCCTAAGTTTAATGCTTCGCTCAGCGCTGACGGCGAAAACATGGTGTATAAAAAATACATTAATATTGGTATTGCTGTTGATACACCCGCGGGCTTGGTGGTGCCGGTGGTTCGCGATGTAGACAAAAAGTCGCTGTGGGATTTGGCGGCAGAAACTGCGGAGTTGGCGCAAAAGGCGAAGGATCGCAAGCTGAAACCCGTGGATATGCAAGGTGGTTGCTTCACTATTTCCAGTCTCGGCAGCGTTGGCGGCACCGGTTTTACACCAATAATTAATGCCCCTGAGGTGGCCATTATGGGTGTGTCTAAGTTGACAGTTAAGCCAGTGTGGAACGGCAGCGAGTTCGTACCCAAAAAAATGCTGCCAGTGTCTTTGTCTTATGACCACCGTGCAATTAACGGTGTGGACGCTGGCCAATTTTTCACCTTTATGGGCAGTGTACTTACGGATATTCGACGTTTATTGCTGTGATCAGGGCCTTAAATACGTGCTAAGTAATGGCTACGCCATAAAACCTTCTTCACATTGCGTGCAGGAGGTTTTTTTTGCTCAAATAAATGGTCTGAGTAGGGATTAGATAGCAGCAAATCGCTAATTAGAAGCTATGATGGTGAACGGGCCTGAGTAATCCCCATTGCTGTGCGACTTGGCTTAGCTATTGCTAGGTACTATGTAAGTTAATGGGGCAAGTCTATGACTTTATATCGGCTTTGCTCCTTGGTGTGGCCGAGCAGGGACTAAGACTGCACCGTGATGGCGCGTTTTAGTAGTGGCTATGTGTTTTCAATGTATTGGATACGATGCGTATGAGTGAGAAGAAGCACGAAGGGGCTGATGGAATAGACTGGAGTCGCTACCCGTCGACCGATTTTTTTGATGAAATGATTAATAATAAGGGTAAAGCGCGTCCGGTGAGCCGGAAGATCGCCAAACTTTTGGGTGATTTGAGTGCTGAAGAACTCGAGAGTCGCAAGGGGGCGGCAGAGAGCACCGTGCGGGATATGGGCGTAAGTTTTACCGTGTATTCAGATGGCGAGAATATCGACCGGACTTGGCCCTTTGATTTGATTCCCCGCGTGATTAGCGCAGAAGAATGGGCGCACACTGCGAAAGGGCTTAAACAGCGCGTTAAAGCCCTTAATATGTTTATTAATGATGTGTACCACAAACAGCGCATTTTCAAAGACGGTGTGTTGCCTGCCTATCTGATTAAAGACTCAAAGAATTTTCGGCCAGAATGTGTTGGTATAAATCCACCTAAAGGGGTGTGGGCACATATTTGCGGTTGCGATTTGGTGCGTGATGCAGATGGTAAGTTCTATGTATTAGAAGACAATCTGCGGGTGCCTTCAGGAGTGGCCTATATGTTGGAAAATCGCGAGGTCAGCAAGCGGGTGCTGCCCGAGTTTTTTGAAACCAATATCATTCTGCCGGTCGATGATTATTCGACTAAACTCTTTAATATGCTGGCCTCGGTTTCACCGCGCCGTGTGCGGCAACCGGAAATTGTGATTCTAACCCCCGGCATCTACAACTCCGCTTATTTTGAACACGCGTATTTAGCTCAACAGCTTGGCGTTGAGCTCGTTGAGGGCAGCGATTTATTTGTCGATGACGACGACTGCGTTTACATGAAATCGATTTCTGGTCTTGAGCGGGTCGATGTTATTTATCGCCGTATTGATGACTTGTTTTTGGACCCTGAAGTGTTCCATCCAGATTCTATTTTGGGTGTCGCGGGTTTAATGCGGGCCTGGCGGGCGGGCAATGTGGCGGTGGTTAATGCGCCGGGGGCCGGGGTGGCTGACGACAAAGTGGTCTACGCCTACGTGCCTAAAATGATTGAATACTATCTTGGCGAAGAGACGATTTTACCCAATGTTGAAACCTATCTTTGTGATGACCCGGAACAACTGAAATATGTCTTGGCCAATATTGAGCAGCTGGTTGTAAAACCCGCTAATGAATCGGGTGGCTACGGCATGATGGTTGGGCCTCATGCGACCAAAAAGGATCATGAGGAATTCCGGAGATTGGTGGTTGCAAACCCTCGTAATTACATCGCTCAGCCAACACTTAAACTGTCCACTGCGCCAGTATTGACTGGGCCTGGTGTTGCTGAACCTCGCCATCTCGATTTGCGACCATTTGTTTTACAAGGCAAAGGAATAGACGTGACGACCGGCGGGCTGACGCGCGTTGCCTTAGTAAAGGGCTCATTGGTGGTCAACTCCTCGCAGGGCGGCGGCAGTAAAGATACCTGGATTGTGGCTGAACGGGAGGTGAAGTCATGATGTTGTCACGCGTTGCAGAACGAGTGTATTGGTTTGGTCGCTATCTTGAGCGTGTAGAAAGTATGGCGCGGCTTATTCAGGTTTATACCGGCCTGCTCTTTGATTTACCTCAGAATACCGGAATTAGCTGGCATAACTTGGTTATTGCAAGCGGCAGCCACGCTGAATATAACCGCCGTTTTTCCGTGCAAGATGAGAAACGGGTCGTAAAATTTTTATTGGCGGATCTTAGTAACCCCAGTTCATTGGCCTCGTCACTGCGCATGGTGCGGGAAAATATTCGTACCACCCGAGATATGCTACCTCCAGAGAGCTGGGAGCTGGTGAATGAATTTCAGATTTTTGTCAATGAAAACATGGCCCAAGGCTTAAATCGTCGCTATCGTCATGAATTTCTAGAACAAATTGTTAAAACCTGTCAGCAAATTAACGGCTTAATTGCAGACACGATGCGCCGTGATGCCGCGTGGCATTTTTTGAACTTAGGGCGCAGTCTTGAGCGCGCCGATATGACTATTCGTATCCTAGAGGCGGGCGCGAGTATGTCTAGCGATTTTATCGAGAATGACACCAATCATGTGCTGGACGTGGTGTGGGGCAGTGTATTAGGCACCCTGAATGCCACCATGCCTTACCGGCGTACCATGAAAGTGGCGGTTAATGGTGATGATGCGGCGCGCTTTTTACTGGAAGACACGCTGTTTCCCCGTTCGGTTGCCTGTGGCTTACTGAGAATGCGGGAATCCGCAGAATTATTGCCAGGTAATGAGACCGTAATTAGCGCATTGACCAAATTAGTGAATACGGTCGTGAAGGGCAGCGACTATAATGATGTGTCTGAGGGCTTTCCAGCTTATCTTACCGCGTTGGAACAAAGCTCCATTATCGTCCACTCTGCGATTCAGGATAGTTGGTTTAAGCATACTTAATTCGTGTGAGGGGCGGTCTATTGGTTTGAATATTTGCTCGGCTCAGGTACTTGCGGTAGTCTTTCCCCCCTCGGAATTCCCTTCTCGTAGTAAATCGGGGGTTTCCGGGCGGTGATTATCATTGCCAAGTAGAACATAACTTTAAGCCGAGGGGTAGCGGTGTTCCCAGTTTCCGGGAAATCCCTTTTATTGAACTCGTATTTTGGCATCGCATCCATGTTAACTGACCGTTTTGTCTACACGCCCCAGCATGAACAGTACGACGAAGTCGTAGACCAGGACGGTCAAATTCGCGAACACTGGCATTACCCTATGCGGGTTATGAATGCCATGGGGGTCGATGCCCTACTTGAGCGTCAGCGCACCGCGAAGCGTATTCTCCGAGACGATGGCGCTAGTTACAGCCCCGGTGGTCAGCTCAATGTCAGTCATACTTGGAATCTCGATTTACTGCCCTTAATCCTCTCTAGTCAGGAATGGGAGGGCATAGAAAACGCGCTGCGTGAGCGCGCCGAGTTACTGAATTTAATTCTCAGAGATTTATACGGTGAGCGCAGCCTCATCTTAAACAAGGTTATTCCGCCAGCGGTATTGTATAGCCACCCCGGATTTTTGCGGGCCTGTGATGGCATTCGGCTGCCTGGCGAGCATCAGCTCATTTTCCACGCCTCTGACTTGGTGCGCTCAGCAAGTGGTGAATGGCTGGTTATTGGTGATCGCACCCAGGCACCGTCGGGAACCGGGTATGCCCTAGAAAACCGCACAGTATTGCGACGGGTCATGCCCAGTTTGTTCCGTGACGCTCACGTCCATCGCTTGTCTAACTTTTTTTTACAGTGGCGTCGCAAGTTGGCGGAACTGAGCCAAACCAAAGATGCGCCGCTTGTTGTGTATTTGACCCAGGGCGCATTTAAAGAGAACTCATTCGAAGACGCTTATTTAGCAAATTATTTGGGCTACCCTCTAGTGCAAAGCCGCGATTTAACCGTGCGGAAGGGGGGCTTGTGGTTGAAATCCTTGGAAGGCTTACGCCGCGTAGATGTGGTGTTGCGACGTATCGACGATAGCGTTGCTGACCCTGTTGTATCTCGACAAAGTTTTGGTCAGGGCATTCCCGGTTTAACCGAAGTTGTGCGCGCGGGCGGCGTGGTTATCGCCAATCCGCTGGGCAGCGGTATTCTTGAAAACCCCGTGTTGGCTAAGTATATGCCGGCCATCGCTCGTCACTTTTTGGGGCGAGATCTGCGCTTAAACTCGGTGCCGACATGGTGGTGTGGTGATGCGGCTGACTTGGAATACGTCAAAGCCCATTTTGCTGACTTATTAATTCGCCACACCTGCCGGGCACCTGGCAGGCACAGTGTGTTTGTCGCGGAACTCAATGCGGAGGAGCGCGCTAGCCTACTGGCTAAGGTGCTTGCTAATCCGGTTGATTATGTCGCGCAGAGCGCTGTGCGCCCGTCGCAGACCCCCGCGCTTGACGGCAAGGTGTTTAGCAGTCGCCCTTTGGTGCTGCGCAGTTTTACGGTTGCCAGTGGTAGCTCGTACTCAGTGATGCCGGGAGGGCTGACGCATATTGGCAGCCATACTGATACCCAGCACATAGTGAGCCAGTACGGTGGCGGTAGTAAAGATACTTGGATTATTGCCTCGGAGCCAGAAGTCGAAGACAGCGTTTTTGAGCCGGAGAAGTTGGCGCGGCAGTCTCAGGCGCTTGATCGTAATTTCAGTTTACCGAGCCGGGTAATCGACAATTTATTTTGGTTCGGGCGCTACGCAGAGCGCGCTGAATCTGGTTTGCGTCTTGTGCGCACCGCGTTCGAAGAACTCAATAGTATTGAACCTCTCTCGCCGGAAAGCCGCCGGGTGTTGTTGTGCTCGGTTACCCACGTTACGGGAACGTATCCAGGATTTACCGCTAAAACCGCAGACTTTAATGCGCCGGAATACGAACTCCTGGATATCGTGTCAAACCGTTCTCGACCAGGCAGTATCGCACACTGCCTAGAGGCCATTTTGCACTCCGCCGACGGCGTAAAAGAATTGTTATCGAATGACATGCTACGTTTAGTGAATGATATTCGCGACGGCATGGAGTTCTTAAATAAGAATTTAAAAAGCAGCTTGCAGGCGGCACCAGATGAATTGCTCGATCCTTTGATAACAAGCCTGCTGGCACTTTCCGGTCTCAGTCAGGAGAGCATGGTGAGAGGCCGGGCCTGGCGCTTTATGGAAATGGGCCGACGCCTTGAACGGGCACAGAAAACGGTTGAACTGCTTACCCGCATGTTGGTGGTTAATGTCGGCGATGGCCAGAATGTGCCGCTGCTTAAACCGGTGTTAGCGAGCCTAGAGTCGCGTATCGTCTACAAACGTTATTATCGCAGTGGTTACCGTCTTGATAAGGGCATGGAATTGCTGTTGTTCGATCGTGAAAATCCGCGTTCGGTCATGTTCCAGCTAGAGAGCTTGCGCGGCCATCTTGAAGACGTGCTTGGTCCTAATAAGGGTATTCAATTAACGGAAGACATGCGCTGCATTTTACGGGCAAGTAACACCCTGCTTATGTCGCGCTTGGATGAATTGGCTGCCAGGGACGAGGCCAGCGGTGAACACCTGAATTTGGGTAAATTACTCAGTCAATTAGACAGTGATTTAAAGGCCGCTTCTCAGGCGTTGGCAGATCGTTACTTTGATCACGCCGCTGGGCCGCAACCCGTTGAAATGAGTGGCAGGGGTGAGACATGAAATACCGCGTCAAGCATTCGACACGCTATGAATATGCTGATCAAGTGAACCAAGGCTATAACGTTGCCTACCTTATTCCGCGCGAGTGCAATGGTCAGCGGGTGAATTTTAGTGATATTCGAATTATTCCAACGCCGGCCAGCAAGATTAAGCGGGTCGATTATTTCGGTAATGTGGTTTGCCACTTTACGGTGGAAAAGCCCCATCGAACCCTCGAAGTTATTGTTGATAGTGAAGTGGACGTTGCACCGTCGGAGCCGCGCTTGCTAAGTGGTGGCATTACCTGCGCGGAGGTGCGTGCAGCGCTCGTAAATGGCATTAATACGGAAGATGTAAAAGCATCCGAATTTTGTTTTGACTCCCCAATGATTGCGGTAACAAGAGAACTAAGTGAATTCGCGGTCGATTTATTTAGTCCGGATCGCCCGTTTCTAGAAGCAGTGAGTACACTAAATTCGCGTATTTTTAGGGATTTTAAATACGACCCGGGTTTTTCAACGGTGGCTACGCCACTAACAGATGTGATGGCCAGTCGTCGTGGTGTATGCCAAGACTTTGCACACCTTGCCATTGGTGTTTTGCGGGGCATGGGTTTTGCCGCGCGCTATGTCAGTGGTTACTTAGAGACCTTACCGCCGCCGGGTCAGGTCAAACTGGCGGGTGCCGATGCATCTCATGCGTGGTTTGCGGTTTATATTCCAGGTGATGATTGGCAAGATTTTGACCCCACCAACGATGTTATGCCTGCGGATCAGCATATTACGACTGCTTGGGGGCGGGATTATTCTGATGTAACGCCCTTAAAGGGCGTGGTATTTGGTGGCGGCGGTAAGCAAGTCTTGTCGGTGGCCGTGGACGTGTCACGGGCGGAGTCGCCCTCCGAACGCGCTTTGTTTGCTGCTAATGGTGCTTCCGCTCGGCGTTTAGACGATCCGGTGGCGCAAAGCCCTGGACTGCCCAATCAGCAGAGTCAGAGCCAACAGAACCAGAGCCAGGCCCAGGCCAGCCCCACTCAAGCTTTGCAATCGCAAACCCAGTCACAACTGCCGCCGCGCAGCGTATAAGCCCTACGCAATACGGTGGTTAGGACGGGTGCTGTCACTCCCGTCATCCCCTTGACCGTTTCGGTCACTCCAATGTGTTTAGGCCCGCGCTAGTGTGGGCCTATACACGTCGTCGCGTTCGTCTGGCGTTTTCCAAGACAATAATTAGTGAGAAGCTCATGTCGGCTCAAAATACCTTAATAGCGTTGGTCACTGGGGCCAGTCGTGGTGCAGGGAAGGGCATCGCGCTCGCTTTGGGTGATGTTGGCGCCACGGTATATGTTACTGGGCGCAGTGCTAAGGAAGGCGAGGCGTCACTGCCGGGCACGGTATTTGCGACTGCCGAGGAGGTTAGCCGCCGCGGTGGCCGAGGAATTCCGGTGGTGTGCGACCATGCAGACGACAGTCAGGTCGAATCACTTTTTGCACAAATAGCTGCCGAACAGGGTCGCCTCGATCTCTTAGTTAACAACGTACTGTGTGTTCCCGACGGTTTAACCATCGCCGGGCCTTTTTGGGAGAAGCCTTTAGCATTACAGGCGCTTTTAGATGTTGGCCTGCGTTCGACTTATGTGGCGAGCTATTTTGCGGCGCCACTGCTCTTGAAAAGCACAAGGGGGCTGATCATTAATACCTCGTCACCCGGTGGCCGCAGTTATATGCATGGCCCTGCCTATGGCGCGGGCAAGGCCGCCGTCGACAAAATGGCCCACGATATGGCGGTGGATTTTAAAGCCTACGATGTGGCGGTAGTTGCCTTGTGGATGGGAATTTTAAAAACAGAGAGAACAATGGCCGCTATTGATGCCCAGCCTGAATTATATGGCCACATGCTGGCGATAGCCGAATCGCCAGAATACAGCGGTCGGGTTATCGCTGCGCTCTCTCAAGATCCTCAGCGTATGCAATACAGCGGCAAGGTGTGTATGGCCGCAGAGCTTGGCGAGCGCTACGGCGTCGTCGATATTGATGGTCGGCAGCCGCCGTCGCCACGCGCCATTTTTGGCGGAGTCACCGAGTTTGGCGACGTTGTTATTCAATAGCGTGCGGCTAACTGTCGTCCATATGGGGTATTAGGGAGCACGGGGCAATTCGGTAAAATCCTTGCTCTAAAATAGCGGTGAGACGGTGTTGGCCCAGCGTGGTTTGGCATGGTCTCCTATAAGCGGGGGAGAACATCAAAATGGCATTACAGATCGCGGGTTTACCAGAGGGTCAGTATGCCACGCTAGCGAATGGCCAGCGTATTCACTATTTGGATCAAGGCGCTGGGCCTATTGTGGTATTTCTGCACGGCAGCGGCAGCGGCGCAAGTGGGCACAGTAATTTCAAGTACAACTACCCCTATATTGTTGACCAAGGCTTTCGCGTCATCGTGCCGGATCTTATTGGCTATGGTTATTCCGATAAGCCCGACGACGTGCAATACCACTTGGATTTTTTTGTTGAATGCATTCAGCAATTACTCGCCCAGCTTGATGTTGAACGCTGTGTTCTCATTGGCAACTCTTTAGGCGGTGCCATTGCCATTAAATACACCTTAGACAACCCTGCCGGTGTGGATAAATTGGTGTTGATGGCGCCGGGTGGTATTGAGGAACAGGCGGATTATTTTCATATGCCCGGTATGCAGGTGATGAAGGAGGTTTTCACCTCTGGCCCGATGGCGCCAGAGCGCATAGAGGACTTTATTCGCCGGGGCTTGGTGTACGACGATAGCGTCGTTGACCAACAGCTTATTAATGAGCGCTGGGGCATATTTCAACAACAAAATAGCCAAGTTATCACCTCGATGGTGGTGCCCAATATGGCGTCTCGCCTCCAAGAAATCGAATGTCCAGTTTTGGCATTTTGGGGCGTGAATGAACAAATGATGCCGGAAACCGGCATACAAACCCTCGCCAAAAATTGTCGCCATATTCGTTTAACCCTAGTTTCTGAGTGTGGCCACTGGGTCATGGTGGAACACTGGGACATGTTTAATCGCAATACCGCCGATTTTTTGAGAAATAATTAATATGCACAAACAAGAAATTGAAACGCTGGGTAATGCCTTGTATACCGCAATGCGCAGCTTTCAGCCTATCTCACCACTCACTGAGCAAGCGCCAGGTATTACACTTGATGATGCCTATTATATTTCTCTGCAGATGCTAAAGCGTCGTCTAGAAGATGACGGCGAAGTGGTGGTTGGTAAAAAAATCGGGGTGACCAGCAAAGTAGTACAGGACATGCTCGGTGTTCATCAACCTGATTTTGGCTTTTTAACCGATGCGATGGCGTACGCCAACGGCGCCGATGTGCCGGTTGCCGGTAATATGATTCAGCCTCGCGCAGAAGCCGAAATTGGTTTTAAGCTCAAAGCTGACCTAAAAGGCCCCGGTGTCACCGAGGCCGATGTTTTGGCCGCTACCGAATGGATTATGCCGTGTTTTGAAATTGTCGATTCGCGTATTAGCGATTGGAAAATTCAAATCCAAGACACGGTTGCTGACAATGCTTCTTGCGGTGTTTATGTGCTTGGCGATAGCAGCGCAGACCCGAAGGGTTTGGATTTACCCAATTTAAAAATTACCGTGTGGAAAAATGGCGAGTTGCTCAGTGAAGGTCTGGGTAGTGCAGTGCAGGGCAACCCACTCACGGCAGTGGCCTGGCTGGCGAATACCTTGGGCCGCTTCGGGATTCCCTTTAAAGCGGGCGAGCTTATTTTGTCGGGTTCACTCGTGCCACTCGAGCCCGTTCAAGCTGGCGACAAAATGACCATGGAATTACACGGAATTGGTCGCGCCGCTGTGCAGTTTGTGTAATTACATATCAACGGCACCTGAATTTACTATGAGAGTTAACGATAATGGCTGAAAAAATTAAGGTAGCACTAATCGGTCCGGGCAATATTGGCACTGATTTATTAATGAAAGCACTTCGTTCGGAATTTATCGAACCGGTGTGGATGGTGGGTGTTGATCCAGATTCACCGGGTTTAACGCGGGCCGCTGACATGGGCTTAAAGGTCACTTCTGCGGGTGTTGACGGTATGGTGCCCACGATGCGTGCAGATGGTGTGCAGATTTGCTTTGACGCAACGTCAGCCTACGTTCACGCGGAGAATTCTCGCAAGGTAAATGAACAGGGCGCTCTTATGATCGATTTAACGCCGGCGGCCATTGGTCCCTACTGCGTGCCGTCGGTTAATTTAAATGAGGCACTTGCCGAGAGCTGCATGAATGTCAATATGGTGACGTGCGGGGGCCAGGCGACCATACCAATGGTAGCGGCCGTGTCGCGGGTGCAAAAAGTGAGCTATGGCGAGATTGTGGCCACGGTGAGTTCGCGCTCAGTTGGGCCAGGCACGCGCAAAAATATTGATGAATTTACCCGCACAACCGCAGGTGCGGTTGAGCAAGTGGGTGGCGCGACCAAAGGTAAGGCGATTATTGTCATCAACCCTGCTGAGCCACCATTAATGATGCGTGACACTATCCATTGCCTAACGGTTGATACCCCCGATCAGGCGGCGATAACGGCCTCAGTGCACGCCATGGTTGCTGAAGTGCAAAAATACGTGCCCGGTTACCGCCTCAAAAATGGCCCAGTGTTCGATGGCAATCGGGTATCTATTTTTATGGAAGTAGCGGGGCTAGGCGACTTTTTACCTAAATACGCGGGTAATCTCGACATTATGACTGCAGCGGGCTTGCGTACCGCTGAAATGTTTGCCGAAGAAATATTGGCTGGCCGTTTAACATTAAAGCCGACGGCCGCTTAAGGGGGTACAGTAATGGATTTACGCGGTAAAAAAGTCGTTTTACACGATATGTGCCTGCGCGATGGCATGCATGCCAAACAGCACCAAATCTCCTTGAATGAAATGAAGAGCATTGCTCGGGGCTTAGACGAGGCGGGTATGCCGCTAATCGAAGTGACCCACGGCGACGGCTTGGGTGGCGCCTCAGTGAATTATGGGTTCCCTGCTCACAGCGACGAAGAATACCTTAAGGCCGTGATAGGCGTTGTAAAAAGTGCGAAAATTTCGGCGTTATTACTGCCGGGCATTGGTACGGTTGATCACCTGAAAATGGCCGCCGATTTGGGCGTAGCAACCATTCGGGTGGCCACCCACTGTACCGAAGCGGATGTTTCAGAGCAGCATATTGGCATGGCGGCGCAGATGGGCCTCGATACCGTCGGTTTCTTAATGATGACCCATATGATCGAGGCCGAGCAAATTGTTGAGCAGGCAAAGCTCATGGAGTCATTTGGTGCTAATTGTATTTACTGCACGGACTCTGCAGGTTATTTACTGCCAGATCAAGTTAAGGAGCGCATTGCGCTCTTGCGTGGGGAGCTGAAGCCTGAGACTGAAATTGGATTTCACGCCCACCACAATCTCAGTCTAGGAGTAATGAATTCGCTGGTGGCGGTCGAGGCTGGGGCGAACCGCATTGATGGTTCGGCGGCGGGTTTAGGGGCCGGAGCGGGGAATACGCCGCTGGAGGTCTTGGTGGCTGTAATGGACCGTATGGGCGTTAATCATGGTATTGATCTCTATAAAATCATGGATGTTGCCGAGGATTTGGTTACCCCCATCATGGACAGCCCAATAAGAATTGACCGAGATTCGCTGACCTTAGGTTATGCCGGTGTTTACTCCTCGTTCTTGTTGTTTGCCAAACGCGCTGCTGGAAAATACGGGGTATCATCCCGTGATATTTTGGTTGAGCTTGGCAAGCGACGTACGGTTGGCGGACAAGAGGATATGATTGAGGATTTGGCGCTGGATATGGCGAAAGCGCGCGGCTTAATTTAAGCCCCTAATAGCCCGCCGTACAGCGTATGTTCCTCGACAAGCAGTGAGGTGTCGAGGAGCCGGTGTGCAAGCTCTTTCCTGTTGATTGTTCTCGGTTATACTAGCGACCCAAACATATAAGAAGGGTCGTTCATTCCGTTATGCTTATTGATCCCGCATTTGATGAAATTATTGCCACAATCTATCAGGGGCCGCTCGAGGAGGAGCCTTGGCAGGATTTTCTGTCCGTGTTGTGTAAGCTGATGGGCGCTGTATCTGTGACTTTGGTACTGAACCCTCCTTCGGAGAAGGGCTTGGGGGTGCTGAGGGTGGTGGGAGGAAATTTGGAAGGCATTGCTCGCTATCAAGAGCGACTTTTCGCTATGGATCCTTTTCAGTCATTGCGGCCCGGCGAAGTGAAAAGTTTAATGGAACTCGTGCCCGGTGAGAATTGGCTAGAGAGCGAGCTTTATAATCTGTGTATGAAGCCGGCAGGACTTTACGATTCCCTCGGTGTTGATATCCATGTGCCTGGCGAAATGGACGCGGGCTTACGGGTCGCGCGGGGCGAGCAGTCGCCAAGCTTTAACAAGGCCGATCGCGATTTAATTTATACCCTCTTACCTCATTTAGAGCGGGCACTGCGCCTGCATGTACGCTTAAATAAAATTGAGTCAGAACGGGCGCTTTATGCCGGCGCAGTGGAAAGTTTGTCGCTGGCGACTATTATTCTAGATGAGAATGGTCGGGTACTTAGTTGCAACCGTATGGCCGGGCACTTGATTATTCGCGAACCCGATGTACGGGTTGAAGATGGGCGTTTAATCTTAGGAGACCAAGCGACAACCAAAAAGCTGCAGCGTCTCATAGACCGTATTCTCAGTTATAAGGTCGGGGATGAGCCCACGGTGGTGGAAGCGATGCGAGTTTGTCGAGACGGCGATTTTTCTGACCTTGGCGTGATTGCGCGGCCGGTACCGATGACCGAGTGGTCGGAGGGGAAGTCAGTGCCCACCGTGGCGATATTTATCAGCGACCCGGAATACGGCGCCGAAGCGCCGGTGGCGGTAATCATTCAGCTCTTTGGATTCACCCCTACCGAAGCGCAGTTATCGCTGTTATTAGCTGATGGCCTCTCCCTTGATGAGGCCTCCGCGGCGCTGGGTATGAGTCGCAATACGGCTCGCACACACTTGCGATCGATTTTTTCGAAAACCGGCGTCAGTCGCCAAACTTTATTAGTGCGCTTAATTCTTAAAAGTGTGGCACAACTGGCCGATTAGTTAACGAAAGAGGTGGTTTGCTTATTCATGGCAAGTGAGGATGGGCGATATGGCTATTTTGGAGAATAAAGTTGCGGTAGTCACCGGTGGTGGTCAGGGGGTCGGCGCGGGTATTGCACTTGCGCTCGCCGCCGAGGGTGCAGTGGTTGCGGTGTTGGGACGAACATTAGCCACTTTGGAAGCCACCTGCGCTGAAATTCACCACCGTGGCGGTGAAGCCCAAGCCTTTGTTTGCGACGTCACCGAGGCCGAGGATATCGACGCCGCCATAATGGAAGTTGTCGATGAATTTGGCAGTATCGATATTCTGGTCAACAACGCTCAAATTGTTCCCCTTGGGCGTCTCCTCGCGATAAATGATGACGAATACCAAGAGGGCATGGATTCTGGCCCGCTTGCCACCTTTCGCTTTATGAAAGCCTGTTACCCCTTTTTACGCGGTGATGGCAGTATTGTTAATCTCGCCAGCTCCGCGGCGATGCGTTCCGACTCCGCTGGATTTGGCGCCTATGCGGCAGCAAAAGAGGCCATTCGAGCATTGAGTCGGGCGGCGGCCTGTGAATGGGGCGAAAACAATGTCAGAGTTAACTGTATTATGCCACTTGCCATGTCGCCCGCGATGAACCGCTGGGTTGAAGGCGGTGGTGATGACGTCGAAGAGTTTCTTAGCACGGTTCCCCTTGGCCGCGTGGGTGATTGTGAGGAGGACGTTGGTCGCGTGGTGGTGTTTTTGTGTGGTCCCGATGCGAGTTACATCACCGGCCATACCGTGCCTATTGACGGTGGCCAAGCCTTTTTACGTTAAGTCTCGGCCCGCGAGGTCACCACCTTATGTTGTATCCCACGCCAATTGCGAGATTGTTTACATCGCTGCACCGATATTCATTGAGTCGATCTGCGCTGACGGAATATAAAATTTCAATCAAGCGATAGCCTCGCGGTGCTTCGGCAACGACCGGGTTTGACGGTATCTACCTCGCTAGATCTTTATTGGAGTGAGGTCGCTAAATCTTGCGAAATAGCGCCGGTCGCTGAGGTAGGGAAGGCGCGGCGCAAATGAATACTCCCGTTGCCAAAATCCTGCATTACTGTCATCGATTTGAATAGCGTGTAAATTAACAGCGTAGCTAAAGTTGAGTTTTTAACGGTAATTCTGTGGTGTTTTTTATTTCGGTCACGGCGATATGAGAGTGCAGTTCGCGAATCATTGGCAGGGCCAATAGGCGGTCACGAACAAAACTTTCGTAATTGCGGATGTCCTTTACAATTATTTTCAACATATAGTCCCAGATTCCAGTCATGGTGTAGCACTCGACGACCTCGTCAAAATTGTGAACTGACGATTCAAATTCGACGAGGTTTTGGCGTCCTGAGGTAGTTAGATTAACCGTGGCAAATACCACCAAATCCATACCAAGTGTTTGCCGATTGAGCACAGCGACTTTCTTGAGAATGAGGCCGCCTTGTTCAATTCGGTTAATACGCCGCCAGCAGGGCGACTGCGACATGCCGACAATATCTGCAACCTCACTGGAGGTTTTGCTGGCATTAGATTGCAAAATACTAAGAATATTCACGTCTTGGCGGCTTAAATCGGTACTCATCGGGATTCCTTTTGATTCTAATTTCTTTTTATGGGGCTATTTTATGCAAAATTATTGGCTTAATGGAATCGCGAGTCGCGTTATTTAATCCTTAAATAGGACGCAGGGCATGCAAAAGTGACTGCTAATGCTTGTTTGTGGGCGCGGGCGGAGTAATTGTGGCGGAGGCTTAACCCTCTTTTCGTTTGCGAAATAATTAAGAGGGTAGTGATACTTATACCGTTTTAAGCTTAGAATGGAATTTTTAGTAATTTAATATGATTTTTATTGGGGGTTTTTTAATAATTTTAAGTTGGAAAAAATACGGTAACTAATTGTTTTTAAATAAAAATTAATGATTTTTTGTTGTATTTTGGGCGCGCAATTAGTTGTCGGTCGTTCGATTTAATGAAATTATTTGTTTGTTGATAATTTTAAAGTGTCAAAAATTGCTTTAGTTTAGGTGTCAACTTCGCTTGCACAGAGGCAGTGTGATGATTGCTAAGAGGCCAGTAAATAGCTAAAAATAATGTGACGGCATTTAAGTGGTAAGTGCACTATAAGCCGCTATGCTTACAGAGCGTAATCGTTGCTGAACAATTAGCTGTAGGGCAGGGCTGGGGGCTAGTCTATAGCGCTAATCTCGGTAGTTTTCGGTATGTAAACCTGTCGTTTTATCGAAGCAGCGGATTCGCAAAAAGAATAAGCAGTCATCGTAAAGACTGTTGCTTTGGTGAAATGGGATGCGGTAAACGCAGTCTGGCGCAATGCCAAGTTTTACTGATACCTGATGAACTCGATAAGGGATGCGTCATGGTAATAGCACTAATTATATTAGGACTGGTGATTATCACAGTTCTGTTCCATCTCTACAGCCCTTGGTGGCTGACGCCCATCGCGTCTAATTGGGGTGCTATTGACACCACTATTGAAATCTCCTTCTGGATTACCGGCCTAGTTTTCATTGCTGTTAACTGCTTTTTGGCCTGGGTAGTGTGGCGTTATAAACATACCGGTAAACATCAAGCGCATTATGAGCCGGAAAGTAAAAAGCTTGAATTATGGCTTACTGGTCTCACCGCCGTCGGTGTTATCGCCATGCTTACCCCTGGCTTAATTGCCTGGGCTAAGGTGGTGAAGGTGCCGAGCGAGGCGACGAATGTTGAGGCGATTGGTCAACAGTGGCAGTGGACCTTCCGGTTTCCGGGCGCGGACGGTGAGCTTGGCGGCGCCGATGCACGTTTTGTTACTGCGACAAACCCATACGGTATTGATCCTGAAGACCCCAAAGGTCAAGACGACCTCATTGTAAACAGCCATCAATTACATCTGCCAGTGGGCAAAGCTGTGAAGATGCTTTTGCGCTCAAATGATGTGTTACACAATTTTGCGGTACCACAATTTCGAGTAAAAATGGATTTGGTGCCAGGCACCGTGACCTATCAATGGTTTAAACCTAGCCGGGTTGGCACCTTTGATATTCTTTGCGAAGAGCTCTGCGGTGTCGCCCATTTTACCATGCGCGCTCAAGTGATTATTGAGGAAGAAGACGCCTATTTACAGTGGTTGAACCGCCAGCCGACCTTTGCCCAAACTCAGCGTCGCCCAGCGCCAGACCTGGTGGCGGGTAAGCAACTGTATTCTACGTGTGCCGCCTGTCACGGCGTGAACGGCGGTGGTTTGGCCGCAATGGAGGCACCTAATTTAAGTGGCTTGGCGGCGTGGTATATGGACCGCCAACTACGCTATTACCGCGAGGGCGTGCGCGGGGCCCATCCGGCGGACAGCAGCGGCCAACAAATGGCCTCCATGGCGAAGTCGGTGACTAAGGCCGAGGATCTACATAATCTGCTTGCCTATATTGAAAGCCTGCCAGTGGTGGCTGCGCCCGCTACCTTGGGCGGTGACCCGGCACGCGGCGCTCAGGTTTACCAGCCTTGCGTCGTTTGTCATGGCGCTAATGGCCAGGGCACTGCGGCATTGCAGGCGCCGCAACTGGCAGGGCAGGCCGACTGGTATTTATATACGCAGCTAAAATATTTCAGCACCGGCTGGCGGGGCAAACACCCCAAAGATCAGTACGGTTCACAAATGCGCTTAATGACCAGCACGATTCAAAGCCCTGAACGTCTGCAAGATTTACTGGCGTATATCGCGACTCTGCCGGTGTCGGGTAGCCATCAAGAACAGTTTGCACGGGCAACAATTGCAGAGGGGGTGCAACAACCATGACACATATTGCCATCGCTGATCAAACCGCTCATTTACACCATCCTAAAACCTTTATTGGTAAATATATTTGGAGTCAAGACCACAAAGTCATTGCCATTCAATATTCGGTAACGGCAATATTTGTGGGTTTAATAGCCTTGTTATTGTCGGTGCTCATGCGCCTGCAATTGGGTTTTCCCGGTCAATTTAATTTTATTAGTCCGGATGCCTATCTGCAGTTTGTGACCATGCACGGCATGATAATGGTGATTTATCTGCTTACCGCGCTGTTGTTAGGTGGCTTTGGCAATTACTTAATTCCGCTGATGGTGGGTACCAGAGACATGGTATTCCCGTATTTGAATATGCTCAGTTACTGGTTTTATCTCGTGTCGGTTATTGTCTTACTGAGTAGCTTTTTTGTGACTGGGGGGCCGACAGGCGCGGGTTGGACTTTGTATCCGCCGCAGTCGATATTAGCTGGTACTCCGGGAGCGGGCAGCGGTATTGTGCTCATGCTATTGTCGCTGACGATCTTTATTATTGCCTTTACCATGGGGGGGCTGAATTACGTCACCACTATTTTTCAAGCCCGTACACGCGGCATGACCTTAATGCGTATGCCCTTGACTATTTGGGGGATACTCACTGCGACCATCCTCGGTTTGCTGGCGTTTCCGGCGTTATTAGTTAGCGCCATCATGATGTTGTTTGACGCCCTAATAGGCACTAGCTTTTTTATGCCCGCGATAGTGTCCTTGGGTGAGCCCTTAAATCACGAGGGCGGCAGTCCAATTCTGTTCCAACATTTGTTTTGGTTCTTTGGTCATCCTGAAGTTTACATCGTGGCGCTGCCAGCCTTTGGTATGGTCAGCGACGTCTTGAGTGTCCATGCTCGCAAGAATATCTTTGGCTACCGCATGATGGTGTGGGCAATTGTTATTATCGGCGGGCTTAGTTTTATTGTTTGGGCCCACCATATGTATGTTAGTGGCATGAATCCGTATTTCGGCTTTTTCTTTGCTACTACCACCTTAATTATCGCCGTGCCTACGGCGATCAAAGTGTATAACTGGGTACTTACCTTATGGCGGGGTAATATTCACCTTACCGTACCGATGCTGTTTGCCATCGGTTTTATTTTCACATTTACTCATGGCGGCTTAAGCGGATTGTTTTTGGGTAACGTGGTGGTGGATTTGCCTTTATCTGACACTTTCTTTGTTGTTGCCCATTTCCATATGGTGATGGGGGTGTCGCCGATAATGGTCCTGTTTGCTGCGCTCTACCATTGGTTTCCGCTTGTTAGCGGCAAGCAATTGCACACCGGTCTTGGCAAAGTGCATTTTTGGGGCACGTTTCTGGGTACTTATGCGATTTATTTACCGATGCATTACCTGGGGTTTCTCGGTGTGCCGCGGCGTTACTACGCGCTGGGTGATACCTCATTCATCCCCGAGTCAGCGCATGTATTAAATGAAGATATCACCATTGCGGCGATTATCGTTGCCCTATTTCAGCTGGTGTTTGTCGTGAATGTAATCTGGACTCTGCGCTCAGGCCCGCGCTCGGCGCGCAACCCTTGGGGTGTTGCGTCTCTTGAGTGGCATACTCCCGATGTGCCGCCAGCGCACGGAAACTGGGGCGACGCGTTACCGACCGTGCATCGCTGGGCCTACGATTACAGCGTGCCGGGCGCCAAGCAAGATTTCATCCCCCAGCATGTCGCCGAAGAAAATGTGGAGTATGAAGCCGGCGGTCGCCGGGTTGGGGAGGGTGAATAATGGGCTGGTTTGAAATTCTGTCAGAAAGGCCATGGATCCCTGAGGCCCAAGGTACGAGCGCTGAGTGGGGACGCGCTGCTTATACCCCCGCGGTTAAAATATCACTGCGGTTTATGCTAGGGATTATTAGCGTATTTTTCCTGCTGTTTTTCGTTACTTTTATCAGTCGATCTCAATACGACGATTTTTTAGCCCTAGCTGGCGAGCCCTGGCAACCCTTTACCAATTCTATGCGGCTGTGGATTAACTCAGGTGTATTGGTGTTGGCCAGTGTTGCAATGCAAGGAGCCGTGTATGCACTGCGCCGCAGTCATCATTTTCGCCTGCTGGGGTTGCTAGCGACAGGTGCTGTACTGGCAATACTTTTTATTATTTTACAAATATCGGTATGGCAGTTTTTGGCCGGCATGGGCTACAGCGTTGCAGGCAATCCGGCGAATAGCTATTTTTATATCTTAACTGGCTTACACGTTTTACACCTTGTTGGTGGCTTGGTGGCACTGGGACGGGTGGTGAATAGCTTGCGACAGGAGGGCGATTTACGGAATCGCCACGCGGCGATAGAGGCCTGCGCGGTGTATTGGCATTACTTGTTGGTCTTATGGTTTGTATTGTTTTTCATGCTGACCCGCACTCCTGAAACCTATGCACTTATTGCCGCAGCCTGCGGCCTGGGATGAGATCATGGCGAGTATTCCCGCAGTGAATGCAAAGAGTAGTTATTGGCAGAATCTAGTCAATGACTGGGGTGCCGACAGGGAAGTGTTTAAGCTTTCCTGGGGAAAACTGATGATGTGGATATTCCTGCTCAGTGATACCTTTATCTTTAGCATTTTCCTTATTGGCTATATGAACGTACGAATGTCTGCGACGGACAGTTGGCCCCTGACGAGTGAGGTGTTTGCCCTACACGTTGGTGGCGCGGACATCCCTTTGCTGCTCATTGCGATTATGACGTTTATTCTGATTACCAGTAGCGGCACCATGGCAATGGCGGTTAACTGCGCATACCAGCGCAATAAAGCCGCCACGTTTAAATTGATGATCGCCACCGCGATTCTCGGTGCCAGTTTTGTCGGGATGCAGGCGTTCGAATGGAGCAAACTGATATTAGATGAAGGCGTTAGGCCGTGGTCTAACCCGATGGGGGCCGCTCAGTTTGGCTCCGCGTTCTTTATGATTACCGGTTTCCACGGTATGCACGTGAGCATTGGCGTAATTTATCTGACCGTAGTCGCCTTTAAGGTGTTGCGAGGCCATTACGATGAACGGGGTTTTCAAATCGTCGAAATAACCGGCCTGTACTGGCATTTTGTCGATCTGGTTTGGGTCTTTATTTTTGCCTTTTTCTATTTGTGGTAAGGAGCTCAATATGAGTGGTCAGCCTGAAACAGCGAGTCATGGCGAGGAGCAGCAACACCCTATAGGTTTATATTTTAAAGTGTGGATATTGCTGTTTGTGCTCAGTGCAATGTCGTACGCGGTCGATTATTTTCATTTGGTTGGGTATTTGCGCTGGACCTTAATACTGGTGTTTATGTTTCTTAAAGCAGGCTTAATCATTACCGTGTTCATGCACTTTGCTTGGGAACCCAGCACCTTAAAATTGGCGTTGGGCCTGCCAGTTATTGCGATAGTGGTGTTTATTGGTTTTATGGCGGTAGAGGCTGATTACACCTTTTTAAGTCGGCTCACCTTTATGTCGGGGGGGGCATGAGTCGCGGCGCACTCCCGCGATATTTGATTCCCAGCTTGCTGGCGATGGTACTCATATGCGGTGCCTTTATGGCAAATACCATCTTGGGAATTCAATTTCAGCAAGCTCCTGACGTCAATGGTGCGGTTCTAGCGGCGCCACTAGCTCTGCCAAGTTTTGAATTGCGCAATCATCGCGGTGAGCTTGTCCATAAGGCGGATTTTTTGGGGCGCTGGCAATTAATTAGCTATGGCTACACTCAGTGCCCAGACATCTGTCCAACGATGTTGTCGAGCCTCGCGGGTTTTCAGAAATTACTCGATAAGGAAAAACAATTTCAAGACTTACAAGTCCAGTTTTACAGCATCGATCCAGAGCACGATAGTATTGAAAAACTTGCTAATTATGTGCCGTGGTTCGATGGCCGCTTTATCGGTTTGAGGGCTGATGACCTAGCGCAAGCCGCGATTTTTGAGCGGAGCATGGGTTTACAGAGTTACCGCATGGACGACGCTGAGCTGGCGAGCGGGAACGTGGCGGCCAAGGTAACTGGCCCCGAAATAGCACACGGCTTTCGCTTATATTTGTTGGATGAGCGAGCGCGCTTGCGCGCTTCCTTTGCACCCATTTCAATGCGGGATGGCAGCAAATACTATGAGGCCGAGGCTTTGTTAAAGGATTATCTCGCGCTTCGTCAGTGGTTTGCCAAACAGTGATAATTATATTGCCTGTCGCCCTGCCTTAGGCATAATAAGCGGATGGGGGCCTACCGGAGCGCTTCATTTGACTGTCGCAGGTTGTTATGCCCAATCGCTGGGATCTGTTCTGTAGAGTTATCGATAATTACGGTGACATTGGCGTGAGCTGGCGTTTGGCACGTCAATTGGTTGTCGAACACGGGCTCGACGTGCGGCTATGGCTAGATGATGTCGTGGCCTTTTGCCGAATTTACCCTGCGGCTGACCCCAATCTTTGTGTTCAACATCATTGCGGCGTTGCGATTCACTGCTGGTCTGAAGATTGTTCAGGGGTTGAGGCGGCTGATGTGGTCATTGAGGCGTTTGGCTGCGAGTTGCCAACACAGTATATTGCAGCCATGACGGCGCGCGAACGGCCGCCACTGTGGTTGAATTTAGAATATTTAAGCGCGGAGGCGTGGGTTGAGGGCTGCCATGGCCTGCCGTCTTTGCAGGCGAATTCCTTAGCGAAGTATTTCTTCTTTCCAGGATTTACCTCGAAAACTGGAGGGCTGTTGCGGGAATCGAGTCTTATCCAGCGGCGTAAGGACTTTCAATCGTGCGAGGAGCACAAGGCTCGCTTTTTACAGGATCTTGGTGTTCAGTGGTCGACAGCTAGTCAATTAATCTCGCTGTTTTCTTATGAGAATGCCGGCTTATCGACGTGGCTGGCGAGCTTGGCTAATGCCGAAAGGTCTTCTCACCTTCTTGTTCCCGAAGGTCGAATCCTTGCTGATCTGGCAAATTACTTGGGCGTAGCGAGAATTCACCTAGGTCGCCCATACCGGCACGGCGCCTTGAGCATTCAGGTGCTTCCTTTCCTGAGTCAGGACAATTACGACCGACTACTATGGGCTTGCGACTTTAATATTGTGCGAGGCGAGGACTCTTTTGTTCGCGCGCAATGGGCTGGGCGGCCCTTTCTTTGGCATATTTACCCTCAGGAAGGTGCTCATTTAATTAAGTTGGATGCCTTTTTGCAGCGCTATTGCGAGGGCTTATCCCCTGACTTGCGGGTGGCCTTGAAGGCTTGTTGGTTAGCGTGGAATCAGGGTCAAAACTGCCCCGCGAGCTGTTTCAGTCTGATTGGCGCAGCGCCAGTGCTGGCGGGCCATGCAGAGCGTTGGTGCGGTCGCCAGATGGCACTAGAAAATCTTGCAGATTCACTAGTGCTATTTCAGCAAAACTGGTTATGATACGCGGCCGCAATTGATGGCATTCCATTAATCCCTTTTCGGATGCAAGTATGAAAACCGCACAAGAAATGAAGCCCAATAGCGTGATGCTGATCGAGGGCCAGCCCTGGTTAGTTCAAAAAGCCGAGTTTACTAAGTCGGGTCGCAATAGCGCCATCGTTAAGATGAAGCTCAAAAACTTGTTGAGCGGTTCTTCTACTGAGACAGTATTTAAGTCAGAAGACAAGGTTGAGCCGGTTATTCTAGACAGAATTACCGTGAGCTACTCCTATGTTAGCGATGGCGTCTATGTGTTCATGGACGAAGACTTCAACCAATATGAATTGAGTGCTGAGGATATTGAAAGCGTTTTACCGTATATCGTCGATGGCATGACTGACGAATGTGAGGCGGTATTCTTTGAAGGTAAAGTGATCTCAGTTGATTTGCCGACCACTATTGTTCGTCAAATAGTTTATACCGAAGGTTCTGCCCGTGGCGATACTTCTGGCAAAGTGATGAAATCTGCGCAATTGAGCAATGGCACGGTGGTTAAAGTGGCCGATTTCTGTGAAATTGACGACTGGATCGAGATTGATACTCGTAACGGTGAGTATAAGTGTCGCGCTAAAGCGCCTGTTTAGTCTGAAAGCATAAAAAAACCGGCCTGAGTTCCGGTTTTTTTATGCCTGCTAATTGCCGAAAACCGACCAGCCAGTGGCTTGCACGAGCATTTCAAGTGCTTCAGTGCCGAGTTTGCTGTTGCCGATACTGTCCAGGCCTGGTGACCACACCGCAATAGAGGCTTTACCTGGCGCGATGGCGAGAATACCGCCGCCGACGCCACTTTTACCGGGCAAACCGACGCGATAGGCAAACTCACCTGAGCCGTCGTAATGCCCGCACATCATCATCAGCGAGTTAATGCGCCGCGCCCGCTGGGCAGAGACAACTCTGACGCCAGTGTTTGAATTAATACCATCAGACACCAAGAACAAGCCTGCTTGCGCCAGCTGCTGACAACTCATGCTGATGGAACAATGATGGAAGTAGGTGCCCAAAACACAATCAACGGGGTTTTTAAAGCGACCAAACGAGGCCATAAAATGCGCCAACGACGCATTGCGGTCGCCAGTCAAAAGTTCAGACTGGGCTACTTTCTCGTCGATGCCAATACTATTGTCATTGGCGATAAAGCGCACAAATTGCAGTATTTCGGCGAGGGTTTCTTTGGGTTGGTGTCCCATCATAATGGCGTCAACAATGGCGATCGCACCAGCATTTATGAAGGGGTTACGTGGTTTGCCGCTCTCGTGTTCTAACTGCACAATTGAGTTAAAGGGATCGCCGGAGGGCTCCCTGCCGACTCTTGACCACACAGCATCGCCGAGCTTGCCCAAGGCAATAGTGAGGGTAAAAAGCTTAGAAATACTCTGGATGGAAAATAAGGTGGTGGCGTCACCCGCGCTGAATACCTGCCCGTCCGCTAGGGCTACGCTAATGCCAAATTGCTCTGGATTTACGCAGGCGAGTTGGGGGATATAATTTGCCACCTGACCGCGTTCGCTGCGATCTTTCATGGTAGCGCAGATGTTGTCGAGAATATCTTGCATGGTCTTGTATTTTTGTTCCCGGAATCAGAGAAAGTCTTAGATGGAGGTGAACACCTGCCGAGCGCGCCACCCACAGCAGTTGATAGGGGTATTATATTCGCTGTTCAGAGCTTGCGGCAGCTATTTCTACGCTGAATATTGCTATGCATATTAACGCGTCTTGGGGGCAAACTAGGCATTTGGTGGCAGTTATATAACGAGCAAACTTAGTTTTACTTTAAATCCTGTGACTCAACTCACAAAAGTTACTATCCACTATGTTTGGCAAGACGATAAGGCGGCAGAATACCAATATGTTCATGAATTGTCGTGGGCGTACTATACAGTTTTCTCGGTGAGTAAGGTGCTTACTTCGTCGGAGGTATATTTCGATATGATGTTTAGTCGCTATTTAGAAAATGCGGGCCGCGAAAAAATCTCGTCGCCTAGCCGTATGCTCCAGTCCTGGCACCCCGTTGCTATTCTAATGCTTATACCAATCATGCAGTTTATTGTTTCCAGGCTAAGCGCTTAAGAACCGCTCTTCAATTCGGTCTGCACGTATCTTTATTGGTATTTGTCAGTGCTCGCCGGTATTTAATGATATTCTCGTCAACATTGATTTGCGTTGACTGCGCTCGCTTTGCTAAAAAGCGCTATTGCTATATGCATGGTGCTGACTGAACCTGACATATCTGCCTCGAAAAGCGTGCTCACAGCCGCTGAGCCAAGGAATATTAATGAAAATTTGTGGTGTTGAATTGACCGGTAATGACGCCGTTGTCTGTTTACTGAACTATGACAAACAGCAGTTTAATCTGCCTGAGTGTCGGGTCCGCAAGCTAAGTTTACCGAAGGACCACACGCGTCACGATCTATTGCAGTTTCAACATGCTTTTGCGCAGCTCATGGCCGATTATAAGGTGGATTCGGTGGCGATTAGAGGGCGGATGCCCAAAGGTAAGTTTGCCGGTGGTGCGATAAGTTTTAAATTGGAGGCAGCTTTGCAGCTTATGCCCAATCTCGAGGTGCGCTTACTGACACCTAGCGAGATTAAAGCAACGCTGGCGGTTAACCCCTTGGTGATATCCTTTGCCGATACTGGCTTAAAGGCCTTCCAACAAGCGGCATTTACCGTTGCCTATGCGGCGCATATGTAGGGCTTTAATTCCATGAAAAGATTCCCTATCTAAACCCCGGTCTGTAAAATCAGCTTCTTTGTTAATAACGCGGAGCAGCGCAATGGGCAGAGCCTACCAAAACCGCAAAGATTCCATGGCCAAGACCTCAGACGCCAAGGCCAAAGTCTATAGTAAGTACGGACGCGAAATTTATGTATGTGCCAAGGCTGGGGGGCTAGACCCCGCAGGTAATCTGGCTCTGCGCGGGATGATTGAGCGCGCGAAAAAAGATCAAGTACCCACCCATGTTATTGAAAAAGCTATCGATAAAGCGAAAGGTGGTGGCGGCGAAGATTTTGCACTGTCGCGCTACGAGGGCTATGGCCCAGGTAATTGCATGGTGATTATCGACTGTCTAACGGATAACGCGAACCGTACTTTTGGCGATGTGCGGCTGTGCTTCACTAAAACTAAGAGCAAAATTGGCACGCCAGGCAGTGTTAGTCATATGTTCGACCACTCGGCAATCTTTGTGTTTTCTGGCGACGATGAAGAGGGTGTGCTGGAAGCACTAATGGAAGCAGACGTGGATGTTAGCGATATTGAGAATGAAGATGGCAAGATTTCGGTATTTGCACCTAATACTGATTACTTCAAAGCTCAGCAGGCTCTAATTGAATTTGGTGTAAGTGATTTTGACGTGGCCGAAATCCAGTTTTTGCCTCAAAACAGCACAAGCATCGACGATGAAGACATGCCGATGTTTGAGAAGTTTATGGACATGCTAAATGACTTGGATGACGTGCAAAACGTTTTTCACAACGTCGCGTTGTAAGGCCGCGCCCGTCGGCCTGTGCTACATCAAACAGCCCTGATGCTAAACAGGGTGTCTGGGGCCATTATTTCAGGCCCCGCTGTTTAATCTTATCGTTTAATAATTGTTCACCTTCCGCGATTAGGGCTTCAACCGTGACGTGGGTGAAGATGTTTATTTCCAGATTCACCGCCGTGAACGGCGCGGCCTTATCACCGTTGCTGTGGGCTTGCTGGCATATTTTTTTTAGGCGCTCGATAAACTCTGGTGCTTGAGTGGCGCTGGCGTTGTTCAGCAAGATCACAAAGCGACGCTCGTTGAGACGGGCAAATAAATCAGCGTCGCGTAGTGTTACCGTAACATTATCGCTAAATATGCGAATGACATTGTCCAAATTGATATTTAAATCCCCGTCAAAAAATGACGTCCTCAGCTCCAGGAATATGGCTGTCATGGGCGTTTTTTGACGTTCTGCGACGCGAATTTGCTGTTGGCCAAGTAAAGTGAAACCGTCGCGGTTGTTTATATTGGTGAGTACGTCGCGGGTCGCATAGTGAATCGCATATAGCTCTCGTTCGACGATGGCGCCAAAATTCTTGAGGGTGTGCTGCTGCTCTGCGCTCAGTTGGCGAGGTTGTTGGTCGATAATACACAGCGTGCCGAGCTTGCTGCCGTCTAATGCCTTGAGAGGGCAGCCTGCGTAAAAGCGGATTTTGGGGTCGTTTTCTACTAAAGGATTATCGGCAAAGCGCTCGTCTTGACTCGCGTCGGGAATAATAAAAAGGTCGTCACCGTTAATGGCGTGACCACAGAACGAGATGTCGCGAGGTGTTTCGCTGGCGTCTAAGCCAATACATGATTTAAACCACTGGCGATTTTCATCTACTAAGCTGATAACGGCTACGGGCACATTGAGAATTTGTTTGGTCATTTGAGTGAGGCGGTCAAAGCGCTCTTCTGGTGGCGTATCCAGAATATTAAGGGCACTGAGGGCGGCCAGCCGTGATTTTTCATTTTGGGGCAGATCTGGCGATTTCACTACGTATCCTTAAGCTTGGTAATAGCTGAATTTAGAGTAAGTTAAGCAGACTTTATAAGGTTTTGCCTGTATTTGTCGCTGAGGATTACCCCAATTCTGATTGAAAACTGCGGGCAATTACTCATAGCGCGTGTAAGGTGGCCTTCACGCATTTAAGTATGTTGTAGTCGTACTCGCCGTCCAATAGTTCATAGATCGGCTTTATTTTGCCGTCTTCACTGTGTTCAAAGGCAAATTGGATTTCTTTGAGCTGTGCATCGCTTAATCGGACAACATCGCTGATATTGAGTTCACCGCTCGCAATACCTTGGCAGAGGTGACCGTAAATAGTGGTGAGGGCGAGGCTGCGTTCTCCGGCAATCGCCTCTGGGTCATTGCCGCGCTTGAGCATGGCGATACTAGTGGCGGCGGTGTCGTTGATACCCTCGGCGGTTTGCGCATTAAGGTTGGCGAGAATGACTTCCAGAAAGCCTGCGCCGTACTTAGCGAGTTTGCTCTCGCCAACCCCGGACACGCGACTCAGCTGTTCGAGGGTTTGGGGTTGGCGCTCGGCCATTTCGGCAAGGCTGGCGTCATGAAAAATCATATAAGCGGGAATCTCTTGCTCGGTGGCCAGCGTCTTGCGGTGTTCGCGCAAGGCTGCCCATAGCACAGCATTTTCGGTGCCGGTGTAAGCCTTGGCTTTGCGACGTTCGCTCTTGCTGACTTTAACCATTTTGCGCAGGGTTAATTGGCTTTCGCCTTTCAGGATTGGTCTTGCGGTATCGGTGAGCTGAACACTGCCGTGCCCCTCAACGTCGACCCGCAGTAAGCCCCGGGCAATAATTTGTCGGTACAGCGTGCGCCACTCGGTGTTATTCAATTCGCAGCCGATGCCGAAGGTCGAAATTTTATCGTGACCAAACTGGCTGATGCGTTCGTTTACTTTACCCAGTAGCACGTCTACTAAATAGCTGACCCCGAAGCGCTGACCGGTGCGATAAACACAAGACAGGGCTTTTTGGGCGGCCACCGTCGCGTCCCACGTTTCGGGGGGCGCCAGGCAGTTGTCGCAGTTGCCACAGGCGTGGTCGTAGTCGTCGTCAAAATAGCGCAGCAGCGCTTGCCGACGGCAGGTGGTGAGTTCGCAGAGGCCGAGCATGGCGTCAAGTTTGTGCTGTTCAAGCCGTTTGCGGCTCTCTTCGGCGCCGGAATTGCCCTGCATTTGGCGCAGGGTGATCACGTCTTGGAGGCCGTAGGCCATCCACGCATCAGCAGGCTGACCGTCACGGCCGGCGCGGCCGGTTTCCTGATAATAGGCCTCTATACTTTTGGGTAGGTTTAGGTGGGCAACAAAGCGGACATCGGGTTTGTCTATGCCCATACCAAAGGCGATGGTGGCAACAATAATCACGCCGTCTTCGCGCAGAAAGCGCTCCTGATGTTGCTGGCGCTGCTCATTGCTCATGCCAGCGTGGTAGGGCAGGGCGGTCATGCCTTTGCCGTTGAGCCAAAGCGCGATTTCGTCGACCTTTTTGCGCGACAGGCAATAGACGATTCCAGCCTCGCCCTCATGTTCATTGAGAATGAATCGCAGTAAATTCTCTCGCGCAGCGCCCTGATTTTCAGTGATGCGGTAGCGAATATTGGGGCGGTCGAAGCCGTCGTTAAAAACTTGCGCATTGTGCAGCGACAAACGTTTAATAATTTCTCGCTGGGTAGGGCCGTCGGCGGTGGCGGTTAGCGCGACACGCGGCGTATTGGGGAAACGCTCGTGAAGTATGGTTAGCTTGATGTATTCTGGGCGGAAATCATGACCCCACTGGGATACGCAGTGGGCCTCGTCAATAGCGAACAAGGAGAGCGGCGCATTGTCGAGTAGCTGCAACATGCGCGGCATCATCAGCCGCTCTGGGGCAATATAGAGTAGCTCCAGCTCGCCGTTCATCAATTGATTTTCGACTTCATGCACTTCCATGCCGTTGAGGCTAGAGTTTAAAAAGGCCGCTTTTATACCATTTTGGCGCAGGGCCATAACCTGATCTTGCATCAGGGCGATTAAGGGCGAAATCACAATAGCGGTGCCTTCGCGTACCAGCGCGGGCACTTGGAAGCACAGGGACTTACCACCGCCGGTGGGCATCAGCACCAGGGCGTCGCCACCTTGAATTACGTGGTCGACAATATCGGCCTGTTGATTGCGGAAAGACTCATAGCCGTAAACACTTTGCAGGATCTGCAGCGCGCTACTTTTACTGGGGCTGATATCGGCGTGATTAGCTGTGTTCATGTCGGTGTTTTGGATGTCGACCTCTGAAATACACCACGGGCAGTGGCGGTTGTGCTTTTGTTAACACGGAAAACGGGATCAATTGCCTAGTGGCTGTACAGCTTGTGGATGCTTACCTAGGTGCCAGGTGTAATGATTTTTCCTTACCACATTAAATCGTCTGGAATTTGATAAGCCGCATAGGGGTCATCTTCCTCGACTGCCGCAACAGTACTGGCTGATTTGGTATTGAGTACCAAGATGACGGACGGGTCGCGCTGGGCGATTTTGTCAGCAATAGTGGCGGGCACCAGTTCATAGCCGTCTTTGAGCTTAACCAGCGCTATAATGCCTTTAACCAATTGGGTTTGCAGAAGGCTGTCGACAAAGATCTTTTTAATCTTTTTGCCGTCGGTGAACTGATAGGCAATTTCACCTTTTTTGCGGTCGATACGATTTAGGCTGATCAGCTGAATGATTTGTGCTTGAATGGCCTTTTTCTCGACTTCAGCCTGACGTAAGCGATTGAGTTCGCGGTCGCGCTCAGCCTTTTCTGCTAGTGCCCGTTGTGCGGCCTCCTTACTTTCGTTAACGACCACGGTGCCTTTGGGCTGCTTGGCTTGTTTGCGCTTTTCTTGTTTGAGTTTCTTGACCTTTTTCTCGTCGATCATACCCGCTTTGAGTAGTTGTTCTTGTAAGGATGCCATGCCAGGCCTCTTGAGTGTTGAGGATACGTCCATTCTAAGGGATTATTGCCGCCAGAGCTTGGAAAAACTGATTAAAAGCACTTGCTGAAGGCCCCCGCTTGCTGCTAAAAACAGCGGGTAATGCCAAGTGGTTCATTAGTCTGCCCGGCGGTTATGCCGCAGTTGAGCTTAGCGTTGGACGAATACTAACAAGGAGTGAGTAAATGATTAAAGTCAGTGTGATGTACCCCAATTCGCCGGGCGCCCGGTTTGATCATGCCTATTACCGCGATCAGCATTTTCCGATGGTCAAAGCGCTGATGGGGGATTACTGTTTGTCCTATACCATCGATCGGGGCTTAGTCGGTGAGGATGCCGGAATCCCACCGTTGTATATTGCCATGGGCCATCTGTACTGTGTGTCCATTGATGAGTTTCAGGCGGGTTTCTCGCCTCATGTTGGTAAAATAATGGCGGATTTGCCAAATTACACCGATCAAGTCCCACAGATCCAAATAAGTGAAGTTGTCCCGCATTTTGATGCAATGCTGGCTGTGTAGCCGGTCTTACTGGATTGAGCCATGAGTCAGTCTGCGGGGTATTTGTTTCTATAGCTCAACCGAGGTTTTTCAGCAAGGCGTTTGTGGTGGTACTATGCGGGCAGTTTTTACAATAGAGACAGGGGTTTATGCGCGTACCGGCTTTTTTACTTACTCGCCTACAGACTAAAGCAGAGCACATTACGCAAGGACTGCCGACCAAGGTAATCGGCACCGATTACCTGCGGCGGTGGCACGTATTGCCGCGCAACTGGCTGTTTAATGTATATCTCCACCATGTCACCGGTAACGACCCCGATATTAATCTCCACGACCATCCGTGGTTGTTTAATTACTCAATAGTATTGCGTGGTGAAATTTTAGAAGAGATGCCCGACGGCGAACGTGTCTTACCCACGGGCACATTGACCGCCCGTTTGGGACGTGCACCACACCGCTTATTGTTGCAATCACCCGACAGTTTAACGCTCTTTATTACCGGCCCCAAAATTCGTAGGTGGGGCTTTTACACGCCAAGTGGCTGGGTGTGTAGCAAACTGTATCTGCGCGAGGGCGGTAATGGCCGTGACCTAAGTGCCGGCGCCCCTTAATGTGTCCGCGCTAAACCTATTTATAACAAAGTACTATTTAGAATTAACTTAGACGCGCCATGGTGGGCTGATGATAAACACAATAAAAACAGCAGTATTTCGCAGTTATATAAGGGGCTCGGCACGACTCGCTTGGCTTGGTCAGGTTGCACAGCATATCACCAGCCTTGATCTCGTTGCCGAACAGAAACAGCACAGAATCCCGCTGCGGCTGTATTTGCCGCCGGGTGATGGCCCGTTTCCGGTAGTGGTGTATTTCCATGGCGGTGGTTGGGTTGTTGGCGATTTAGCGACATATGACCCAATGTGTCGAGATCTATGTGACCGCAGCGACACTATTGTGGTGGCCGTGGACTACCGGCGGGCACCGGAACACCCATTTCCTGCAGCGCCAGAAGATTGTCTGGCAGCACTGACTTGGGTTGCCGAGCACATTGGCTTGTATGGTGGTCGCGCCGACTCGATTGTCCTTGCCGGTGATAGTGCGGGTGGCAATCTTGCTGCGGTAACCGCTATTCAAGCGCGTGCGCAGCTACCGGGGCTCGTCAAAGGTCAGGTGTTGATTTACCCCGTTACCGATCATTATGAGCCCGGTACCGACTCCTATATTGAAAACGCAAAAGGTCCCGTGCTGACACGGCCAATAATGAAGTGGTTTTGGGACAGTTATTTAGCCAACAGCTCAACACTTAAGGCTGGCGAGCATCGGCATCCCTTAGCGACGCCTTTAACGGTTGACGACTTAAGTTTGTTACCGCCGGCGTTAGTGATTACCGCCGAGCGCGACCCGCTGCGAGACGAAGGTATTGCCTATGCGAGCCGTTTGGAGGAGCAGGGCGTTAGAGTGACTCAGAGCCTCTATCACGGTGCGAGTCATGGCTTTATTGGTTTGCAGGGTCCGACTCGTCGCCACAAAGAGGGCATGATGGAAATTTGTGCGTGGCTAGCCGCGTTGTTTGGTCGGCAGGCTGAGCCGCCGATTGAAGTTTAATGTGCGAGCGACAAATAATAAGCCGCTCGCGTAGCGGGGTTGGCTGCGCGTATCTTAATAATCATATGGCCATACGGCTTTGTAATGGGTGGTGTGGTCTCGCTAGTTTTACTTTTAGTTTATTCCCCGCTCATCTCCCTGCCAGAATGGTGCGCGTAAATCTTTCTTCAATAATTTTCCTGAGGGATTGCGGGGCAATACATCAAATATTTTAAGTTGCCGAGGTATTTTGTAACCGGCCAATTGCTCGCGGCAAAATGTTACCATTTCTTCTTCAGTCAAACTTTGCCCCGGTTTTAGCACCACACAAGCTAGCGGTGCTTCGCCGAATTTTGGACATGGTATGCCGACCACTGCAACATCGCCCACGGCAGGATGCTGGCTTAGGACGTTTTCAATTTCAATCGGGTAGATGTTTTCAGCGCCGCTGACGATCATATCTTTAATGCGGTCACGCAGGAAAATGTAACCTTGCTCATCGATAATTGCTGAGTCACCGGTGTGTATCCAGCCCCCTTGAAGTGTTTCTGCGGTGGCGGCGTCGCGATTGTAATAGCCAAGCATATTGGCTTCTGAACGAATTAACAGCTCTCCTGTTTCGCGACAAGCGAGGGTGTTGCCGTTGCTGTCGATCACTTTAACCTCTACGCCGGCTTGGGGTCGGCCACAGGACTGCAGTAACTCAGGTTGGTCGAGCAAGGCCCGGCGGTGATCTTCGGGCGATAAAGACACAATGGTGCCGGTGGTCTCAGTCATGCCATAGCATTGATAAAAATCGCATTTAAATACGTTTAATGCTCGTTCTAGCAGCCCTGTGCTTATTGGCGAGGCGCCGTAAAGCAATTGGCGTAAAGCGCTAAAATCGCGTAGCTCGATGTTGGGTACGTAGTCGAGTATGGCCATGATCATGGCGGGCACAACAAACATATTGTCGATTTTATAGTTTTCTAAATCATCTGCTACGGCCATTGGGTTAAAGTTGCTGTGCAATACTACGCTGGCTCCGGCGAGAATGGGTAATAGCAGGGTGCCGATGCCACCAATATGAAAATTCGGTGCGCAAACTAAGTCGCGGCTTCCCGGTCCTGCCTTGTTTGCCAATGAGGTGGCGGCTGACGTGTACAGGGCAAAAATATTGCGCTGGCTGGTGACCACGCCTTTGGGTTTACCTGTCGTGCCACTGGTGTAAAGCTGCAGTATTCCGGCATCGGCGCGGATATCGTCGCTTTTGACTGGCGTACTCACGCATTGACTAAGCCAGTGTTGCCAGTTTACGGCACTCCCCTCGCTATTTGCGGCGATAATGGCCAGACTTGCGTCGGCGAGTGGTCGTAATTTGCCGAGTAAGTCGATTAACGCCATGTCGGGTGCGAATAAGATTTTCGCCTCGGCATCATTCAGGACGTAGGCAACTTCCGGCGCTGCCAAACGGTAGTTTAGCGGTACGGCCACCGCGGCAATGCGGCTACATGCAATGACAATAGATAATACTGCTGGGCAGTTCTCGCAGAGAATCGCAACTCGGTCATTACTCACAATGCCGTGTTTCTGTAAGCCATTGGCGATACGGTGTGACTCTTCTGCAATCTGAGTGTAGCTAAAAACTTCGCCTTGGAATATTAGGCAGTCTTGCGCTGGATTGCGTTGGGTGTGGTAGTCGAAAAATTGGTGTATCAGCATGTCTTTCTCCGTCAAGCGGTTTTACTTTTATTGTTGCCTACTGTAAAACGCAATGGGGCTTATGCCCAGCCTTAGACCTGAAAACTGAAGGCGTCAATGGTAATAGTGGCGGCTAAAGACAATAAATACCCCTGGCTATTTTGTTCTAGCGAAAGCCGTCATTGCTTATTCCACGGTTACCGTGATATAGCTGGGCGTGGCAGGAGATTTACCTGGGTCGTTAAAATCATCGAATTTGTAATAAAATGTCTATCACCTGTCATCGCTTATCATTGAGATTCGCGTCGATGCGGGGCAATCTTGCATGAAGGTACATCACGCAAACACCAACAAAATAAACTGGGACGCTAAAATGAGTAACACAGCTTATATATACGACGCCGTTCGCACGCCAAGGACAAAAGGAAAAATGGGATCGCCTTTGAGTCAGGTGAAACCGGTGGATTTATTGGCGGGCTTACTAAATGGCTTGCGCGACCGCCATGATTTGGACACCGGCCTTGTCGACGACGTGGTTATGGGTTGTGTTACACCGGTAGGTGAGCAGGGTGCTTGTGTGGCAAAAACCGCCGTACTTAAGGCCGGTTGGGCGGAGTCTGTGGCTGGCGTGCAGTTAGATCGCTTCTGCGCGTCGGGTCTTGAGGCAGTGAACTTGGCGGCAATGAAGATAGCGTCAGGCTGGGAGGACTTGGTTGTCGCTGGTGGTATTGAATGTATGTCTCGTGTCGCCATGGGAAGTAGCGGCGGTGCGTGGGCAGAAGATCCGCAAATTGCCACTGATACGGCCTTTGTACCCCAGGGCATAGGCGCGGATTTAATTGCGACGCTCGCGGGTTTTAGTCGAGCTATGCTTGATGAGTTTGCGGTAGGTTCTCAGGCTAAGGCTGCAGCCGCGCGGGAAGCAGGTTTCTTTGATCGTTCGGTAATACCGGTTAAAGATGTCAACGGCATGACGATTTTGCAGCGTGACGACTTCATTAAGCCGGGAACAACAGTTGAAGGTTTAGCCGGTTTGCGTCCGTCCTTTGAAATGATGGGTAGCATCGGCTTTGACGATATTGCTATTAGCAAATACCCCCAAGTTGCCAAAATAAATCACGTTCACCACGCTGGCAATTCATCAGGCATTGTTGACGGTGCTTCGGCCCTGTTGATCGGTAGCGCAGCCGCAGGCGAAAAAATGGGTCTTAAAGCCCGGGGGCGGGTAGTTGCAACGGCAGTAACCGGCACTGAGCCGACTATTATGTTAACCGGTCCGGCACCCGCTACCTGGAAAGTTTTGCAAAAGGCGGGCATGAAGATCGAAGACATCGATCTGGTCGAAATTAACGAAGCTTTTGCCTCTGTTGCTATGCGTTTCCAGCAGGACACCAATATTCCTTGGGATAAGATCAATGTAAACGGTGGCGCTATTGCCATGGGACATCCGCTGGGCGCAACGGGCGGTATGTTGGTGGGTACGGTTCTCGATGAATTAGAACGTCGCGACAAACGCTTTGGCCTTATCACCCTTTGTGTTGGTGGTGGCATGGGTATCGCAACCATTATTGAACGGCTTTAACCGGATCGCGTAAATAATTAAGCCAAGGCCCGCAAAAAATAGGAGCTTGGGGCAGGGTTTTGTATTTGCCACTACGCGTTCAGCAAAATTAGACAGGATGAAATAACAATGACTGGCACATTTAATTACCAAAAAGACAGCGACAATATCGTTACCGTAACCATGGATATGAATGGTCCGGTAAATGCGATGAATGATGAATACTTGACGTTAATGGCTGAGACAGTAGATCGTCTTGAGGCCGAGCGCGATAGTATTGCTGGTGTGATTATTACCTCGGCAAAAAGCACGTTTTTTGCGGGTGGTGATATTAAAGGAATGTTGACCATCCAGCCGGGCGACGATGAAGTCGCCATGTTTGAGACCAACTTAAAGGTTAAGGATCAGCTGCGTCGTATAGAAAAACTGGGCAAGCCAGTGGTTGCGGCAATAAATGGCGCCGCACTCGGCGGTGGTTATGAAATCTGTTTAGCCTGCCATTATCGCGTGGCCATAGACAGTAAAGCGGTGCAGGTCGGCTTGCCTGAGGTGAGTTTAGGTCTGCTACCTGGCGGCGGTGGTGTCGTCCGTTTAGTAAGTAAATTTGGTGTTGAGCGGGCGATTATGCCGCTGCTAGAAGGAACGCGATTTAACGCGCAAAAAGCCTTGGCGAATGGTTTTGTCGACGAATTGGCGAGTGATGTTGACGACATGATGGCCAAGGCCAAGGTCTGGATTAGCGCGAATCCAACCGCGCAAAATCCTTGGGATGTAAAAGGCTTTAAGATTCCGGGTGGTGATCTACGTAAGCCGGCTATCGCGCAAATGATTCAGGGTGCAAACCCGATGATTTTCCAGAAGAGTAAAGGTCTTGTGCCTGCGCCGATTAAAATTTTGGACGTGATTGCTGGCACGCTGAAAATGGATTTCGATACCGCTCAGCTGGTCGAAACACGGACGTTTATTAGTTTGTTAACCGAGCCAAGCGCCAAGAACCTGATGACCTTCTTTTTGCAGATGAATCAGGTGAATGGCGGCGGCAGTCGACCGAAGTCAGTGCCTAAGACCAAGGTCAAGAAAGTCGGCATTTTAGGCGCAGGCATGATGGGGCAGGGTATTGCCTATGTTTCGGCCATGGCCGGTATTGAGGTGGTATTAAAAGATATTAGCCAGGACGCTGCTGACAAAGGTAAGGCCTATACCGATAAATTGCTGAGCAAGCGCGTTGCCAAAGGACGCATGAGCGAAGAGCAAAAGTTAGCCACGCTCCATTTAATCACGCCCTCTGCCGAGGCTGATGCTTTACGTGGCTGCGACTTGATCATTGAAGCGGTATTTGAGAATGTCGAGCTCAAGCACAAGATAACCAAGGAGCTCGAGCCAATGTTGGCTGAGGACGGAGTCTGGGGCTCTAACACCTCAACATTGCCGATCACTTTACTTGCCGAGCCATCGCTGAAGCCAGAGAATTTTATTGGTATTCACTTCTTTTCACCGGTCGACAGAATGCCCTTGGTCGAAATCATTGTTGGTGACAAAACCTCCGATGAAACCTTGGCGCGGGCTTTCGATTTTAGTCAGCAGATTAAGAAAACGCCGATTGTTGTTAATGACTCGCGTGGTTTCTTTACCTCTCGCGTGTTCGCTACCTATATCGATGAAGGCGCCTTATTGCTCGAAGAGGGGGTTGATCCGGTAGTAATTGAAAACATAGGCAAAGCTATTGGTATGCCAGTAGGGCCATTAGCGGTGCAAGATGAAGTAAGTCAGCAGCTTGCCGTTAAGGCCACCGACACCAACCGCGAATTAGATAAGCGTAATGGCGATAACTACGCAGCAGATACTGCAGCATATCGTCTGGCCAGTAAAATGCTCAACGAGTTTGGTCGTGGCGGTCGTGCTCATGGTGGCGGTTACTACGAGTATCCGGCTGACGGGGAAAAGTTCCTGTGGCCAGAAATCTACAATTGGCACTACAACAAAGCCGTTAGTCTGCCAAATGATGATATTAAAGATCGTCTACTGTTTAGGCAAATTGTTGAGTCTCTGCGTTGCTACCAAGAAGGGGTCATGAATAATGTGGCCGATGCCAATATTGGTTCGATCATGGGAATTGGCTTTCCGCCCTATACCGGCGGTGTTTTGCAGTATGTTAATACCTACGGCGTGGAGAAATTCGCCACTCGGCTGGCCGAGTTAGCCGCTAAATATGGGGAACGTTTTGAACCCCCGCAAGTGCTGCTGGATAAGGCAGAAAAAGGTGAGCTGTTTGCCTAAATTTACCGCTTGGTAGGGCGCAACGGCGGGCAGTCTTAACGTCGCCGCCGTTTCCGGTGCTTAAGGGCCGTATAGGACACGTGCGATAAATGAAAATGCGACCTTAGCCGGTTTATGATGGCTAAGGTCGCATATTGCGTTGTTTACGGTCGATCTTCGCGTAAAAACAGATTTGAGTCGTGGTGCAGGGACGCACCCGCGTGTAATTTTAGTTTTTCCATTGCCTGCTCGCCCAGTATGAGAACGATTGGCGCAGCGATTAAAATTGACGAGCTGGTGCCGATAACAATGCCAAATAGCATTGGTAAGGCAAAGCTGGCAACAGCACTGCCGCCTGCAATACCCATCGGCAGAAGGGCTAAAAAAGTCGTGGCCGAGGTAAATACGGTTCGGTTTAATGTTGATGTGAGGCTTTCGTTAATCAGGTCGGCGAGGGGCTTGTCCGGATTCGCGCGCAGGTTTTCACGTATGCGGTCAAACACCACCACTTTGTCGTTTACCGAATAGCCGATAAGAGCGAGTAGCGCGGCAATTGCAGTCAGGTTGAACTCGACGCCGGTGAGGGCAAAAAAGCCCAGGGTCTTTGTAATATCCAATGCTAAGGTTGCCATGGCGCCGATAGCAAAATAACGTTCATAGCGACTCCATAAATAAATAAACATGCCACTACAGGCTAATAATACTGCAATCATACTGGTGGCAATGAATTCGCTGCTTACACTTGGGCCAACCATTTCCAAACGCGGAAACGCCACGTCTTCAGCAACACTTGAGATCGCTGATTTTATTGCGCTTATCCGCGCCTCTGCATTTTCGGTCTGGGGCTGGCTGGGCAGGCGGACGAGGAAACTACCTTGTTCGCCAAATTCTTGGATCGCCACATTGTCGAGTTTTAGGGTGGCAAGGCTTTGCCGCAGGGTTTCTATATTGGTATTTGCGGGGCTGCGCACTTCTAGCACGGTGCCGCCATTGAAATCGATACCGGTGTGAAGCCCAGGCTGAAACATCAGGGCAATCGATGCCACTGATAACACTGCCGACATAATAATGCCGACGCGACTGGCTTTAAGAAATGGGATAGTTTGGTGTTTACCAAAGCCGTTTAGCAGGGCTAGGCCCTTTATGACGAGGGGCTTTCTGCCGAGTGTATTAACGCGCCAATCAAGGATTAATCGGGTGACGGCGATAGAGCTAAACATGGATAGTATTAAGCCGACCGCCATGGTTACAGCAAACCCCCGTACCGGGCCACTGCCGAACAAGAAGAGTAAGCCAACGGCGATTAGTGTGGTGATATTGGAATCGAGAATGGTACTAAAAGCGCGCTCGAAGCCGCGCTGTACAGCAAAGCGAGCGCTTACGTTGACGCGGCATTCTTCCTTAATTCGCTCATTGATGAGAATGTTGGCATCTACCGCCATGCCGAGACTGAGAATTAAGCCAGCAATGCCGGGTAGGGTTAAGGTTGCATCCAGGGCCGCGAGGGCGGCAATGAGTAAGGCCACGTAGATGATGAGCGCAGTGTTGGCGATAAGACCCCAGCGGCCGTAGGCGGCCATCATAAAACCAAGAACCAATGCTGCGCCTATAAGACCGGTGCTGACGCCCATGGCAATGGCATCACTGCCGAGGTCTGGACCTACTGTGCGCTCCTCAACAATGCTTAAGGACGCCGGTAGGGATCCCGCGCGCAACAGTAGCGAGAGATCACTAGCCTCACGGCTCGTAAAGTTGCCGCTAATTTGCCCTGCGCCACCGCTGATGATACTGCGAATAACCGGGGCGGTAACAACCACATTGTCGAGTACGATGGCAAAGGCACGGCCGATATTAGCCTTGGTAATGTCGGCAAATACTTCCGCGCCATGTTGATTTAAACGGAAGTTAACGACAGCCTCTTGGGTATTCGGGTCGAAGCCCAGCCGGGCATCGCTGAGATCGCCACCATTTATGAGCGACTGCCGGTTTAGGATGTACTGCTTTTGCGCCTCGGCGCCGGGTAAAACGAGGGTGGCGACGTCGCCATCACGGCTGGCGTCATGAACTAAATGAAAACTCATTTGCGCCGTACGGCCAATTAAGTCTTTAATTCGGCTGGGGTCTTTTACGCCGGGCAGCTGCACTAAAATGCCGGTGTTGCCTTGGCTGGTAATTAAGGGCTCGACTACGCCAGTTTCGTTAATCCGTCGTTTTAGCACCTCGAGACTGCGCTGTACCGCGTCCGCTAAAAGCTGTGTCCGGTATGCTTTGCTCATTTCAAAATGCAGGGCATCGCCGACAACACTCACTTTGAATTGCCGCGGGTTTTGGCCTTTTTGCAGATCTGCGGCCAGGTTTTGGCCCGCGTCTAATTGCGCGATATTGCGCAGTTTTATTGTCATGGTGTCGGCGGAGATCGTTGCCGGTGCTGCCGGAATCCCCTTGGTTCGCAGCTGGCTGCTGACCATGTCGACAAATTGCAGTCTGGTTTCGGCGAGCAATTTTTTATCGTCAATGTGCAGTAAAAGGTGGGATCCGCCACGGAGGTCTAAACCGAGTGTGACTTTGTGCTGCTGATACCAGTTAGGCGTGTCGGCGAGCCACGTACTGGGTAGTAGACTCGGTAAGGCAGTAATAATAGCGATCAGGACGATGGCTATATAACTAAAAATTTTGAATTTAATATATCGCATAAATCTCTCACGGTAAGGCGCCACCGCAGGCGGTGGTCACCGAACAATCATATTGAATCGCTTATGTTTCTAAACGCGGCTAAATACCCATAACGGCGTAGATCGACGCGGTGAAGCTGAGCTTATAAGCGGGAGGGCGGGGCGCGAGGATTTAAGATCTTGCAAAAATGGCGCCGACGTTGATCGAAGGTGTTTCTGCAATCTAGTGGACCAGTGTTTAAATATCGGCTTGAAAAAACGGACGGTTCAAGGAATACAGCCGCTTTGTCGATGTCCGGCTGGCTGCCACCGTCGATAATCAGGCGGCGTGGCTCCGCAAAACTGAGGCCTTGAGTTGTCAGAACAAATTCATTGCTCGGATTATCGCCGTTACTAGTAGAGAAATAAGATGACGGCGCGTTGGCGTTTTCAGTTAGCAAGAAAAGTAGACTAAGCAGCGCGGCAACGCAGCTGATTAGTGCTTTTGATTGGGTGATGGTCGTGGCATTCATATGAGGCAAGGCGGTGAGTTCCTTTGGCAAAATAGCCTATAGCCCGCGGCGAGCTTACCACACTAGCACGGCGGCAGATGGCCGTCACTAGGGTGGCTGCTAATATTTCAAACTTATGTCTTTAGGCACTGATTTCCGTTAGCGGCGGCGCTATGATGAGCGGGGTATTAAGGTGCTGGCATGACGCCTCGGCACGGTTGTTATGGTGTTTACCGAACAAGAAAATAAGTCTGTTTGGTTTTAGCGTAAATCGAAACGATTCCGTGCGGGGGTCGTTGCGCTGGAGAATAATGATAATCAAGTTTAGCCATTAATGGTGTTAAGCTTGCCTTGGCCGCGTTTGCATGTTGGTATCCGTCAGCGTGACCTAGAATTAACTGCTCGTCGTCTGCTCGCTCAAAAATTATATAAACAATGAGGGTACAGTTTTGCGATTACCTACTGTATGCGTCGAATATTTAGACAATTTAATTGCTTATCTGAGTTCTCAAGACGTGTGTCCATACCAATTGCAGGGAATTATGGGTTTAAAGCTTGAGGCGCACCTTACCGCGTACGGCCGATTCCCTTTGCGGCTGTTTGAAATGATATTGGATGCAGGTAGCCGGTTGCTGAAGGATCCCTATTTGGGTGCCCATGCGGGCGCACATAACTCAAAGCAGGCCTGGGGTATGGTCAGCTCTCTTGGTATGAGTGCGCCAAGCTCACGTGAGGCAGTGCATGCCGTAGTGGATTTTTCAAGATTGTTAATAGACCATGGCGATGTTGAGTATTCGGTCTTGGGTGAGGACTTAGCGTGTTTGAGCTGGGTGGTACCGCCACGGCAGCAGGCATCTCGGCAGCTGGTTGAATTCTTTTTTAGCAGCTGGTATCGGGTTAACAAACCGATGCTTGATCGCTGCTGCAGTAAACGCGAAATCCACTTTAATCATTGCGGCCCGGCCGGCAGCACGGAAATCGAGGCAATTATCGACGCGCCGGTTCATTACAATAGTGGCGCGAATTGTGTCGTTTTTGATAGTCACTTTTTAGACTTGCCGAGCCGTTTTCCTCACCCGGCGATCTATCGCTCTCTGATACAAGCCGCACGGGCGGAATTAGCCAATTTGCAACTGAAAGACCGTATTGTTAAAGAGGTTTTGGAATGCATTGTGCGCCAATTACCCGAGGGCGCACCTAAGCTAGAAGAGGTGGCTGCCGAGCTTGGTTTGGCGTCAAGAACTTTGCAGCGCCGCCTGAACAGCACTGAAACTAACTTTAAGGGTTTGGTCGATCACGCCCGCAAACAGCGCTCAAAAGCGTTAATCGATACCAGTAAAATGGGCTTGTTAGATATCTCTATCGAGTTGGGTTTTAGTGATCAAAGCGCGTTTCAAAAGGCCTTTAAACGCTGGTTTGGTTTAGCGCCGGGGCGCTACCGGATGGGTCAGCAGATAATACAATGAATGCAGGTGACGTATTCCATTGACGAATTTCTAGTAGTAAACGTTATTAGCTTACAGCGTGTTTTGCGCTTGAGTCAGTAGCTCGCCTAGCCAGAGTAGGGCGGGATCATGACTAACACTTTTATGGCGAAATAAACGTAGCTCTAATTTCGGCGAGTCAAAGGGAAGTGCCCGGCTGGGGAGCTGCCAGTGCGAGGCGATGCTACTGGGAATCGCCGCGATAAAATCAGACTGGTTCAGTAGGGCGGGTAGCGCGGCATAGTGTTGCAAACGCAGGGCAATGCGCCGTTGCTGACCAATTGAACGCAAGGCCAGATCAATATAGCCAGAGCCACTTAATCGGCTGGACACATGAACATGACGGCTGTTGACAAATGCGTCTAAATTGAGCGTGCCCTTGCTTAACGGGTGTGCCTTGCGCATGACGCAGGCGTAGTCGTCGGCAAAAATAGGCTGACTAATTAACTCCGGGTGGCTGAGCAGGGGAGCATCGATCGCGAGGTCGAGATTGCCACTGGCTAGTTCAAAAGGAACTTCTCGCCGATCTATAAAAACCACTTCGAGATTGGTTTCTGGCGCGAGTAGCGCAAGCTTTTTTAGCAATGCTGGCAATAAGATAAGCTCGGCGTTTTCGGTCGCGTGGAGCCGGAAGGTTCGTTTACTGGTGGCGGGGTCAAAACCAATACGAGCGACTACGCAGTTGTCGAGACTTTTTAAGGACTCCCTCACCGTGCTAATCAATTGCCGTGCCAAGGGGGTGGGGTTCATGCCGCCGGGGCTGCGCACAAAAAGGGGGTCATTGAAGATGGTGCGCAGTTTTGCTAGTGAGCTGCTTACCGCCGGTTGAGTCACGTGTAAAACACCCGCGGCCCGGGTGAGGCTTTGCTGGGAGTAAATCGCTTCAAATACGACAAACAGGTTTAGGTCAATCTTGAGATTGCTCATTATGCGCGCCTTACTATAATCTTTGTTTATTATGGTATATAACAACAATCAATTTCAATAATGATTGGTGTGTGGGTATGATTTAGCCTTCTGAGTTATGAGGCTGGATAATGGTAGAGATAGTGGTGGTTCGACATGGTCAGGCTGCCTTTGCCAGTGACGACTATGATCGTCTCACGGATATTGGCTGGGAGCAGGTGCGTCTATTAGGCGAGTACTTTGGCGAGGCTGAGCGGGGTTTTGATGCGGTGTTTACCGGCACGATGCGCAGGCACCGAGAAACCTTGGCGGGAATTCGCGATGCTTTTGCCCAGTTTACGCCCGTCATCGCCATGCCTGAGGCGCTGGCTTTACCTGACTTGAATGAATACGACTTTCACAGTTTGGTAGACGCTTATTTGGCGAATATTGGTGAAGAAATAGATCGCAGCGAGCCACGCAGTTTTTACCGTACCCTGCGGCTTGCTTTGATCGCGTGGAGTCGCGGCGAACTCAGCGATGTTCTCGAAACCTGGGCAGCGTTTGAGCATCGGGCGCGTTCCACCTTGACTTGTTTAGCCGAAACCCAGGGTCGGGTTCTGGTGGTGACGTCCGGTGGACCAATTAGCGCGATGCTGCGTGAGGCTCTCAAGCTCGATGTCGAGACAATGGTGAATTTGAATTTACAGGCAAAAAACTCCGGGATAACTCGCTATTTCAGTAAAGGTCAGCAGTTTCATTTAAATACCTTTAATGCCGTGCCGCACTTGGCGGCGGCAAGCCACCAACACTTAATTACTTATACCTAATTTTTGTTAATACGATACCGGAAAAGGACAACGCAATGGATTTAAGCCAGAGTCACAAGGGTCAGCAGTTATTGACAAAATTAAATGCTTTTATGGAAGAGCATATTTATCCCAATGAAAAAGCCTATGCCGAGCAGTTGCACAGCGCAGAGAATCGCTTTGGTATTTTACCGTTAATGGATGAGCTTAAACTGAAAGCCAAGGCGGCAGGTTTGTGGAATCTATTTTGCCCAGAGGAATTTCCAGAGTACTGTGAGCACGGTGGTTTAAGCTTTACTGACTACGCCCCGCTCGCCGAGGTAATGGGGCGGGTTATTTGGTCGCCAGAAGTGTTTAACTGCAATGCGCCAGACACCGGCAATATGGAAGTGTTTATGAAATACGCCACTGACGCCCAGCGCGAACAGTGGTTAACGCCCTTGCTCAATGGCGATATTCGCTCTTCCTACGCAATGACCGAGCCTCAGGTTGCCTCCAGCGATGCCACTAATATTGAACTCAGCATTGTCAAAGATGGCGATGAGTGGGTGCTGAACGGGCGTAAGTGGTTTATTACCGGCGCAATGAATGAGCGCACTGCCATTTTTATCGTAATGGGCAAGTCTGATCCAGATAATGCTAACCGTCATAAGCAGCAGAGTCAGGTGTTGGTGCCTAAGGGCACGCCAGGCTTGTCGATTATTCGACCGCTCAGCACATTGGGTTACGACGATGCGCCAATTGGTCATGCTGAAATTGTATTTGAAAATGTACGGGTGCCGCTGGAAAATATTTTGCTGGGCGAAGGTCGAGGCTTTGAAATTGCCCAAGGACGTTTGGCCCCTGGCCGTATGCACCACTGCATGCGGTTGATTGGCGCGGCGCAGCGCTCCCTAGAGCTGGCCTGCCAGCGCGCGGTGTCACGGACTACCTTTGGTAAGCCTCTGAGCAAGCATCAATCGGTGCGCGAGGAGATCTCCAAGAGCTTTTCTGAAATTGAAATGGCGCGTTTGTTGGTTTTAAAAACCTGTAAACAGATCGACGAACAGGGGCCAATGCAAACCACCGATATGATTGCAGCCACCAAAACAACCGTGCCATTGCTGGTGCAGAATGTCATAGATCGCTGCATGCAGTTGCACGGCGCAGGTGGCTTAACGGAAGATTACTTTATGGCTGAGGCGTTTAATTACGCGCGTTGGTGTCGCCAAGCTGACGGCCCAGATCAAGTGCATCAAATGGCCTTGGGCAAACAAATCATTGATCGCTACGCTGTTTAGGGAGGATGCATGGCAACTACTTTTGCTTTAGATACTGTGGTTTTAGGCGCCTATCTTGAAAAAAATATAGCGGGCTTTAAGGGGCCGCTGATCGCCGATAAATTTGCCGGTGGCCAGTCCAATCCGACCTACCTAATAGCGGCAGCCAGTGGCAAATATGTGCTGCGGCGCAAGCCGCCGGGTGAGTTGCTGAAATCTGCTCACGCGGTAGACCGTGAGTATCGCGTGATGAAGGCGCTGGCCCAAACCAATGTGCCCGTGCCTAAGATGCGAGTGTTGTGTGAGGACGACAGTATTATTGGTTCAATGTTTTACGTTATGGATTACATTGATGGTCGAGTTCTCTGGGACGCGGCGTTGCCAGAGCAAAACCCCGCCGAGCGCAGCGCTATTTACGACGCCATGAATCAAGTTTTAGCCGATTTGCATAATGTGGATGTTGACGCTATTGGCTTGAGTGATTACGGCCGTCCCGGCAATTACTTTGAGCGCCAGCTTAGCCGTTGGACTACCCAATACCGCGCCAGTGAAACTGCAATAGTGCCGGCTATGGAAGCGATGATTGAGTGGTTAAACGCCAATCTGCCGCCAGACGACGGTTTGGTGTGTATTAACCACGGTGATTTCCGGCTCGACAATATGATGTTCGACAATAAAGAGCCTAAGGTTTTGGCTTTGTTTGATTGGGAGCTGTCGACCTTGGGGCACCCCTACGCCGACCTAGCTTACCAGTGTATGCAACTGCGTATTCCTAGCGATGCGGCCATTCCGGGGCTTGGCAGTGTCGACCGCGAGGCACTGGGCATACCCTCTGAGCAAGAATACGTACGACGATATTGTGAACGGCGCGGTATTGAGGGAATTGATCACTGGGTGTTTTACCTGGTCTTTGCGTTTTTCCGCCTCAGCGCGATTTTGCAGGGTGTGTACAAGCGTGCGCAGGATGGCAATGCCTCGAGCGAGAAGGCTATGGCCTATGGCGCATTGGCGGCACCGCTTGCTGAGCTAGGCATGCTGTTGATCGAAAAAGGCGAGTAATAAGGGGTTATTTAAAATGAATGAAGTAATAGCGAAGAGTATTGATTTGTCTGGCAGGGTGGCTTTGGTCACCGGTGCGTCTAGCGGCTTAGGCGCCCATTTTGCCAAAGTATTGGCGCAGGCTGGCGCGACGGTGGTGGTTGCCGCCCGGCGTGTAGACAAACTAGAGGCACTGGTTGCAGATATAGTAGCGCAAGGCGGTAAAGCCTTGGCGGTGCCGATGGACGTTAATGATAAGGCTTCCGTGGTGGCGGCCTTCGATCAGGCGGAGGCGACCTTAGGCGCCGTTGCGATCCTAGTGAATAATGCTGGTGTAGCCGATCCCAGTCGTTTTGTGGACAGCACTGAGGAACAGTGGGACTTTGTCGTTGACACTAATTTACGTGCAGTGTGGCGGGTTTCTCGCGAGGCCTCAGCGCGGATGATACAGGCGGGAGTCAGTGGCAGTATTATTAACATTGCCTCGATATTGGGTCTGCAGCCAAGTGCGAATAATAGTTTGTACGCAACCGCTAAGGCGGGGGTCGTTCAGCTTACGAAAAGTGCTGCGCAGGAATTATGGCGCCATAATATTCGCGTTAACGCCTTATGCCCGGGCTATTTTGAAACGGAGATTAATGCCGACTTTTTCCACTCAGAAAAAGGTCGTCAGTACGTGACCCGAATGCAGCCGCGGCGCCTTGGTCAAATGGAAGAACTCAGTATGCCTTTAATATTATTGGCTAGTGATGCAGGCTCGTTTCTAAATGGCGTGGCGCTGCCGGTAGATGGTGGGCATTTGGTGCAGTCACTTTAAAGCGTGGCTATATTGCCATTGAATCTGCGCGCTAACGTCAATACAAAATAATCCGTAGCGCGCTACACTTCATCGCTTAATAATAGTGATAGAGGGTTAGCTCAGTGGCAAATACAACACCCATTCTGGTTGCATCTGGTCAATATGTGTTTCGCGATACGCTTACACCTGAAAATGCACTGGCACCAGTAGATATTGCGGCTGAAGCGGTAAAGGTAGCGCTGGCGTCGGCTCAGGCGACAGAACCGTTCGCGGAGCAAATTGATACCATCGCCTTTATTCGCGGTTTTGTCGATTCAATACCTAGCGGGGCTGGACCCTTTGGTATGAGTAATAATATTCCTCGTTCGTTGGCGAAACGTATCGGTGCCAATCCCCGCAGTGCGATTTACGGCCGTGAGGGCGGACATTCTCCTCAGCGCTTTGTGAACGAATTTGCGGAGAAGATCGCTGCGGGCGAGATGTCATTGGGCCTAATTGCGGGTGCTGAAGCCACCTGTATTATGAAGCAAGCTTTGAAGGCTGGCCTGCCGCTTGATTGGCGCGAACAAGTGGACGGTCAGCTGGACGATCGTGGTTGTCACTTACTGTTTACCGACCACGAGGTGAATCATGGCATCACCTTCCCCACTCAAGTTTACGCGTTGTTTGAGAATGCTTGGCGAGTTAAGCACGGCCTGTCTGAGGCTGCACATCGCAAGCTGGCTTCGCGCTTATTCTCTAAATTTTCTGAGGTAGCGGCGAGTAATCCCTATTCGCAGTTCCCGACTGTTCGCAGCGAGGCGTTTTTAAATGAGATCTCGGCTGAGAATTATTGGGTGGCGAGACCTTATACCAAATGGATGGTAGCGCAAGACGCAGTGAATCAGGGTGCGGCTTTGTTAATGTGTTCGGTTGATAAAGCTATTGAATTGGGCATTCCTGAATCACAATGGGTGTATTTACACAGTTATGCTGACGTCGATGATGGCTGGGTGTCGGAGCGACCAGATTTGGCCGTTTCCGAAACCATGCGCTTGAGTTTAAATGCGGTGTTAGCAAGCGTGGGTAAGTCGATTGATCAGATTGATATTATGGACATCTATAGCTGTTTTCCTATTGCAGTACTCGCAGCCTGCGAGGCTATGGGGTTGGATTGGACGACGGATAAGCCGCTTACGGTAACTGGTGGTTTGCCATTCTTTGGTGGCGCGGGAAACAGCTATAGCACCCACGCTATCGCCAGTCTAACTGATGTCTTGCGCAGCAAACCGCAAAACTATGGATTGATCATTGCCAATGGTGGTTTCTTATCTAAGCAATCGGTGGGAATTTACTCGGCGCAAGCACCAAGCAAGCCTTGCCACAATGCCGATCCTAATTTGCAGACCAAGTGCAATGCGTTGCCGCGCGCAGAGCTAGTTGAGCAAGCAAAAGGTATCGGCAGTATTGAAACCTATACGCTGGTGTATAACCGTGGCGTGGCAACGCTGGGTATGGTGGTTGGTCATTTGGATGATGGCAGGCGTTTTTTTGCCAACGCTGAGGACGAGTCTAGCTTGGCAATAATGGCGGGGAATACCGAATTGATTGGCCGTAAGGTGCAAGTGCGTCACAAAGAAAATAAAAATATTGTGAGCTTTAATTTGAACTAGTTGGTCGCCGGGGGCTTAGAGGTGTTGTCGGTATTTTTGCGGTGACATTCCGGTCCACGTTTTAAAGGCGCGGGTGAAGCCGCTGGCTTCTGAAAAACCGGTGCGCAGGGCTATTTGCTCAATAGACAGTTTGGATTTGCCGAGATAGTACAAGGCGGTGTCTTGCCGGCACTGAGTTTTGACTTCGTTAAAGCTTGTACCTTCTTGCGCTAAGCGTCGTCGCAGCGTCTGGGGGTGCAAATGCAGTTGTGAGGCGATATCTTCTATGCCTGGCGTATTGACTAGGCTTTTGTTGATAATAACCCGCACTTGGGCGGTCCAGCTTTTTTCATCATATTGTTGTATAAGAAAAACGAGATTTGGGTGCCGCAAAAAGCGGTGTAAAGACTGTTCGTTTTGTTTGGTGGGCAAATCGGTCAAGCTACTGTGGAAAATCATCTCGGTGCGTGGCTGATTAAAATATACCGGCTGGCCCAGAAATAAATGGCGGTACTCTGCGGCATGCTCGGGGGCAGGGTATTGGAGGTTTACAGCAATGAGTGGCAGGTGTTGCTGGGTAATCCAACTGCTAAACCGGTGCAGATTAAACATGACGAGCTCATAAGCGTAATTTTGGTAATCATACTCCTCGTCGCTCTGCGCTATAATTAATCTAGCCTCATCATCATTAATTTCAAAGTAGGGTTGTAAGCCCCACTCGAACATCTGATAAAATCGGCAATAGCGCGCTAGGGCGTGGCCCAGCGTTGCGCAGTTAATCACCGAGTAGCACATATTGTTCCATGTTCCGAGGGTGTAACGGCCTGGCCCATACCCGAGAAACTCATCTTTCATTGCACGAGTAACGATAGTTTGCAGTTTTCCTAATTTTACGGCCGGAATACGTGCGTTCTGTTGTTTAAGTAATTCTTTGGATATGCCCGCATCCATAAGCAGCTGGTTGGGGTCTAAGCCCTTGGTCACCGCATTGTGGAGAACGGCGTGAAGAAAGTAATTGGCAACAGAAATGTTGCGCATTGACGTTGTGCTACTCATTTTCTTCTACTTACGGCGTGGGTGTTGACATTGTTTTCCCGAGACGAACACTTGGAGTGGTTAATCATAACAGGCCCCTTGTAGTGGGATAAGGATATAAGGCCTATATAAGTAAAATATACTATAGTCGGTAGAAAGTTTGTGTATTACCGTGAATGTTGGGGCCGTGAATCTTGGCTATGCAGGGCATGAATAAGAATTAGGGTAAATGAGTCCGTTAAGAAATGAGTGTAATATATGCCGAAAATGAAAATGCAGGCGGTGAATACCCATTTTAAGCACACCTCTTGCCATGGTGTGTTACCTGCCTCTATCCTATATATGCTTATTGCGCCTAGCGTGTATGCGGTCAATTCTCAGCCGGCGGTACTTGCCCGCGTAGATGATTTAGCCAGCCTTAGCCTTGAGTCCTTAATGAATATTGACGTGGTTTCGGTATCTAAGCGTAGCGAACCACTTCAGCAATCCCCCGCAGCGGTTTTTGTCTTAGACGGTAGCACTATTATTCGCTCTGGTGTTAAAAGTATTCCAGAAGCCTTGCGCCTAATTCCAGGCTTACAGGTAGCGCGTTTAGATTCCCACTCTTATGCCATAACCGCGCGGGGCTTTAATTCGACCGTTGCTGATAAATTAGAAGTGCTCATGGATGGCCGCAGTCTGTATACCCCGTTGTATTCGGGTGTTTTTTGGGATGCGCAGGACACCTTGATGGATGATATTGAGCGCATTGAGGTGATTCGTGGGCCGGGTGCCGCGCTGTGGGGGGCTAATGCGGTAAATGGCGTGGTAAATATCGTTACCAAGTCGGCGGCGAATACCCAAGGCGGCTTTCAGCAAGCGGGCGGCGGCGGTGAGTTTGATGGCTTTGCGGCTTGGCGCTATGGTGGTAAAGCGGGTGCGCTTGGTCATTATCGCGTGTATGCAAAAACCACTCACTACGCCCCTCAAGAAAGCGCAGGTGCAGGCGATGCAAATGATGGCCGAAATCATGATCAACTTGGCTTTCGTACTGATCTTCAGCTGAGCGAAAGCGATAAACTGACCTTGCAGGGTGACTTGTATAAGGGGCGTATTGATAACCCGCTGAGCAATAAAGCTGAATCTACTAGTGGTTACAATGTAATCGCAAGGTGGAAACGGCGTTACGACAACACGGCCGATACCGAAGTACAGTTTGTTTACGATCAGAGTAGCCGTGACGATACTCAGACTTTTACGGAAGATCGCAATATTTATGATGTCGAAATAAAACATCGCTTCACGGTCGGGACGCGTCAGAATTTTGTGCTTGGCGGGGGCTACCATACAACAGATGATAATATTGGAAGTCTTAATCCGGCTGTCCTCAAGTTTGAACCTAGTGCGCGAAAAGATGAGACCGTCGATGTCTTTGTGCAAGATCAAATTGAATTAATCGAAAATAAATTACACCTAACCTTAGGAGCGAAGTACGAGAACAACGATTATACCGGTGATGAATTTCAGCCTAGTGCGCGCTTTAGTTATATTGTCAATGAGCATAATACGGTCTGGGGTGCGGTGTCCCGCGCCGTTCGGATTCCAAACCGCTTAGATCATACCATCGATATCTTTGGCGGTGTTTTGGTTGGTGATGAAAACTTTACGTCTGAAGAGGTGATTGCATACGAGTTAGGTTACCGCGCCCTGCTTAATTCTGAAGTTTCTGCTGATGTTGCTGTTTTTTATAACGAGTACGACAAACTGCGTTCGTTTACTGATGATTTTCTTAATCCACAAGCTGTTCCGGTTCGCTTTGTCAATGATGGTGCCGGGCGAACCCAAGGGCTTGAAATCGCTGTTCGGTGGGAGCCGCTGCCAGCGGTGAAAATCTTGGCGAGTTACGTCTATCAAGATATGGACGTGGCGGCGAAGTTCGGTAGTCGTGATCTTAATATTGCGCAAAACAACGAAAATGATCCAACCAATCAGGTCAATCTTAGGCTGGACTGGGATATAGCGGACAGCTGGTCTGTGCAAGCCCGGGCTAGGTGGGTCGATGCGCTTGATGATGTAGGGGTTAGGGCCTACTCCGCGTTTGATGTTACCAGTATTTGGCGGCTAAGTCCGCGTGTTGAGTTGTCACTAATAGGCACCAACCTACTAGATCCGCAACACGCGGAATTTAGCGGTGGCAATGAAATTGGTCGCAGTGTACATGGGCAATTCACATGGCATTTCTAAGTGGGGACTTTGTAAAGTTGTTACTTAGAGTTAGGTTGCAAGTGCGATTATTTATTACTGTGATCTTGGTTCCCTTTTGCAGTGCAATTCATGCTTATGCCGACACATCGGAATTAGAGTACCGAGTGAAATCTGCATTTTTATATAATTTCACAAAATTTATTGAGTGGCCTGCTGCTAGGCAACACGCAGATTTTGTAATGTGCGTTGCGGGTAGCCCGCAGTTGCACGCCAAGCTGGTAGAGACCATTGGTAATAAGGAAAACAATGGCATGCCGATCAAATTTAGCAGTATTCGGCATCCCGGTGAGGCGCAGAATTGCCAGCTGGTTTTCCTGGGCTTTATGGACGCAGCGCGCTTGAACGATTGGGTAGGTGCGCTGTCAGATGCGGCGGTTCTGACCGTGAGTGACGACAGCGGCTTTATTGAAATGGGCGGTATGATTCAGTTTGTTATTATTGATGGAAAAATTCGTTTTGATATCAATCAGACTGCGGCCAATCGTTCAAGTATAAAAATGAGTTCCAAATTACTGGGGCTGGCTCGAAATGTTAATTAATAACTGCGCAGTTAGGGCTTATGAATCGGAGTGCTGATGTCCCGATCAGATCGAAATTATTGGCAGCCATTGTCGGGACAACGTCTGTTTGTCTTTTTATTACTGCTTCCGTTTTTCTCGTTTATAACTGGTTCAATGTTCGCGACACGCTGAACAATAACCTGTCTGCTGTTGCCGAAGTTTTTACCTTAAATACAACTGCCGCGCTCAGCTTTAATGATGCCCCCGCCGCGACCGAAATTTTGTCTTCTTTGCGTGCTAAACATGATGTTTTGCAAGCTTGCGTATACAAATCCGATGCGACTGGGGAGCATTTGTTTGCGCGCTATAACCGAGATGTCGGAAGTTCATTGCAGTGCTTGGAGGTACCGCCAGATAAAAATTTTTATACTCATAATCATTTGGTGGTGGTTAGCCCCGTGATGTTAGGCAGTGAACGTATCGGAAGTTTGTATATTGAGCGAGGCTTGAGCGATCTGTGGGAATCGACAAGACTAGATAGTCTTGTGGTGGGCTTAATGGTGCTAGCGAGCATCGCAATTGCCTCTATTTTATCCCTGTTTTTACAACGCTTAATTTCAAACCCAATATTAGCTTTGTTGCAGACAACGAAGGAGGTGTCAGTGGCGGGTGATTATTCGCTGCGCGCCCTACCGACAGGGAATGATGAAATCGGTGAGTTGATCTCGGGCTTTAACAATATGTTGGCTCAAATCCAGAGTCGTGATCTTACTTTGGAGACGACCAGGGATGAGCTTGAAATCCGTATTGAGCAAGCGGATAAGGCCAATGCCGAGCTAGAGCAGGCGCTTAAGCGATTAAAGGAAACTCAAGAGCAGCTGGTGAATAATGAAAAAATGGCATCACTTGGTGGCTTGGTTGCCGGGGTCGCCCATGAGATAAATACCCCTGTTGGGGTCGGCGTGACTGCTGCCAGCACACTCAGAGAAGACACTAAGGCGACAACTGATCTTTATGAAACCGGTGAATTAACAAACTCGGCACTTAAACGGTATTTCGCGACATGCATGCAGGCTACCGAGATCATACTGGGCAATTTGCAGCGCGCCGCAGACCTCATTCATAGCTTCAAGCAAGTCGCGGTAGATCAGACTAGCAGTGAATATCGGATGTTTGAACTAAAGCGCTATATTGATGAGACCATGCTGAGTCTCAAGCCAAAGCTGCGTAATACAGACCTTGTGGTAGAGATTGAGTGCGACCCCAATTTAGCAATTAATTCCGTGCCAGGGGCGATGTCACAGATTATTACTAACTTGGTCATGAATTCAGTGCAGCATGGCTTTAACGAAGGGGAGAGAGGGCATTTACGCATTGCCGTTGAGGAGCAGCCGGAGCAAATTCGTATTCAGTACAGCGATGACGGGAAAGGCATGCCACTAGACGTCGTTAATAAGATATTTGACCCCTTTTTCACCACTCGTCGAGGCTCAGGTGGCAGCGGTCTCGGGATGCATATTGTTTATAACTTGGTTACCCAGCAATTGAAAGGTAGCGTCAAGGTAAGAAGCGAACTTGGAAAAGGCAGCATAGTTGAAATTACCTTCCCTAAAAAATTACTTGAATAATATTTGGGCACTATTTAATGGTGTGAAGTAACTGGCTGAGTCCAAGATGGAAAGGATCTCAAGGGGAGCGTATGGTTTTAGGGGCTTTGAGAATTATCGATTACGAGTGCCGGTCCACTGCAGGTGGGGGATTATAAACAGGGTTTAATGAGTGTCATCCCCCGTTTATTGGGTAGAGCCCAGGGTGAGATGAGTGTCGTTCCCGGTTGATGGTGTAGAGCCGCCAATAACTGCTGGTGTGAAATGGTGTCCCCGACAGGATTCGAACCTGTGACCTGCCCCTTAGGAGGGGGCCGCGCTATCCAGCTGTGCCACGGGGACATCAAGTGCGAATGGTGTGGTTTACCACCGCGCGGCAGATTCTATAGTGATTGGCGCTGTGAATCAAAAAAAGGCTTATTTTACTAATGGTTCGCTATAGCTCGGTTGGCTGTCCCAGGGGAAATGAATCCAGGTCGCTTGGGAAAACTCCCTTATGTAGTGCTGGGTTAGCTCTTTGGCTTGGGGTTTGGCGTAAATGGTGACGAAGCAGGCTTTCGGTAGAAGTTCTTTGGCAATTTTGGCGGTGCCGCCAGTATCAACTAGGTCGTCGACTAATAAGTAGCCGTCACCATCACCTTCAACGGTCTTTAAAATATTAATCTTGCCCTGTTGGTCATGGTCGTAGCTGGCGATACAAAGGGTGTCGACCACGCGCAAATTTAATTCCCTTGCCAAAATGGCGCCTGGAACTAATCCGCCACGAGCAATACTGACAATGCCTTTCCACGGTCGGTCAGTTAGCTTGCGGGCGAGGTTTAGGGTGTCGCGGTGAAGTTCATCCCAACTTAGGTAGTAGACGGGGATATTGGAGTCCGGCATGGCTGTGACCTTTGTGCTGTCGGCAAAGGTGGCAGATTGTGCCGGATGGTAAGGGTTACCGCAAGAGCTCGCTGGAGTGAGGTAGCATAGGGGTGTCGATTATTTGACAATTTAGGGTGACTGTTAGTAGGTTTATTAGTATAGTCAAAAAAATGACTTTTACCGGGTTTGTTAATGCAATCAGAATTAAGGCTATTGGTTGTCGCGCCGAAAGAGTTGGAGTGTCGGCTGCTCACACTCCTAGCCGCCCTTGGGGAGTCGCATGTCAGTAGTGACTGGCGCTCAGCTGCACCAGGCGACTGGGATGCGGTGTTTTGCGGACGGTTAAGTGCCGAGCAAAATGGCTGGTTGTTACAGGCTGCGGCGAGTCATTTGCAGCTTATTTCAGTCGTTGCTGAGCAATCAGTGACGGCGGATCTCGACGCCGCTTCGGATTTAGTATTGAAGGATCGTTGTTATTATCTAGACGTACTGGAAGTACTTTACCAAGTGCGGGCACGCTTATCCGTACCCAAGGAATTGCTCAGTGATATGGCATTGAGTGAAGAGGTCGTGGGTGTCAGTCCCGCGATAAGCGAGCTGCGTCGCCTGACGCGGCAGGTTGCCGATAAGGCCGTAACTGTTCTCATTACCGGGCCATCTGGTGCGGGAAAGGAGCTGGTTGCCCGAAGCCTGCATAAGCAATCTCGACGGCGGGATGCGCCGTTTGTACCTATTAATTGCGGGGCTATTCCTCGAGAGTTATTAGAGAGTGAGTTGTTTGGTCATGAGCGCGGAGCGTTTACCGGGGCTATTTCCAGCCGTGCAGGACGTTTTGAACTAGCAGAAGGGGGCACGTTATTTCTCGATGAAATTGGCGATATGCCGCTGGATATGCAAGTTAAAATTTTACGAGTTATTCAGGATCGCCAGTTTCAGCGTGTCGGTTCAGATAAAACTCGGCTTGCGGATGTGCGGATAGTTGCAGCCACTCACCGAGATTTAGAGGCAATGATTGCCGCTGGCGAGTTTCGTGAAGATCTTTATTATCGCCTGAATGTATTTCCGTTGCAGGTACCACCGCTGGCTGAACGGGCAGAGGATGTGCCGCATTTGGTTCGCGTACTATGTCAGCAGCTTCGTGCCGAAGGCTTGGGTGAGTTGCGTTTGGCTGGCTCTGCGATGGCGTCATTATGTGCGCATCATTGGTCGGGTAATATTCGGGAACTGGCGAATTTATTGGAAAGATTAGTCATCATGTACCCAGATAAGGTCGTGGGGCTCGGTGACTTGCCGGACAATTACCGCTATGGCGAAGAGCATTGGCGTGAATTTGCGCCAATACCAAGTGCTTTAGGTCGAGACGCCACTGAACAATGTGAATTTAAAGTGTCTTTACCTGCTGACGGATTTGATATGAAGGCGCAGATGCGAGTCTTAGAGCGCGCTTGGATTGAGCAAGCTTTGGCTACCCATGGCGGAGTCGTCAGTAAAGCCGCCCAGCATTTAAGTTTGCGGCGGACGACCTTAATTGAAAAAATTCGTAAATTGGCTATTCAAGTTTAGCGTTTTAATTTCAGAGCTTGGCTTTAGCCTCCGGCGAGCTTCACCTGAAAACCCTTAGCTTCTAATAAGGCTTTTAATGTTTGACGATGGTCGCCTTGAAACTCCATTTCGCCGTCTTTAATGGCGCCGCCAGTGCTGAGCTTTTGACGCAATTCCTTGGCGAGGTTTTTTAGCGCAGTGTTATCTAATTGCAAGCCATTAACAATGCTGACTCCTTTCCCTTTGCGGCCTTTGGTTTCACGGCGGATGCGGGCGATACCGTCGCCATCGGGTAGGGTCATGCTGTTGGTTTTACATTGGCAATTACCGGTGGCTTGCTGGCATTCTGGGCAAAGGCGACCTTGGTCGGTGGAATAAACAAGTCTAGACACGATTTTCTCCTTTTTCACGCTGTGCTGATTATAATGGCAGCACGCGGCTTTTGGCGTGTTTTTCGTAAAAACAATCAGTGGAGTGTGGATAATGGTCGGCGATGTTTCTGCCCAATTAATTGAGCTGCAAAGTCAATTTGCCTTTCAAGAGGATTTACTTACCGCCTTAAATGACCGGGTTGTGGCGCAAGATCGTGAATTGCAAAACATGCGTAATGCCATTACCCGCCTTAGTGAGCAAATTCGTCAGCATAGCACTGTAGCTGATGGCGCTAGCCAGTCAATTGACATGGATAGGCCGCCTCATTATTAAGAGCTCGGTGTTGTTTTAGTGTCGTAGAGGAGGATAACCTTGGCGCGTGAGCCCCAAGGTTATATTACAGGTATTGCTTATTTTAATACTGAAACTTCTTCTGCCTGGGGGCCTTTTTCGCCTTCGCTTAAGACAAACTCGACTAATTGCCCTTCGTTCAAGCTGCGGCGACTGCGTCCCTGACCGCGAATTGAGCGGAAGTGTACGAAAACATCACCGCCAGCATCACGGGTAATAAATCCGTAGCCTTTGCTGACGTTAAACCACTTAACCGTGCCGCGTTCACGCTGACTTTTGAACTTGTCTGCTAAGCTGGGCAAGCAGGGAGATAGCATCATGGCGAGTGCAACGGTAATACAAATAATGGCCGCCGGTGCGATTTGTAAAGCGTCTAATCCGATGAGTTGAAGCGCCCAAAGGCTGGCGAAACTTAAGGTGGCAAGTATAATAATTCTAATTATCAGTAACATATAGATCCAAATATAGCTGAAATGAAATGGTGTAAAGTGCTGTTAGTGGGTTGTTTGTGTATAAACCCGGCGCGAATCATAGCATTTCTGAGGCTTTACGTCGCGGTGCTCGGCCTGAGGTCATTTAGGTTTACATTTAACGGGGTGTCGGCGCATAACGGGGGGCGGATTTAGTACGCTTAGACTAAGCTGAATGTAGGCCTTCTCGATTGAATAGACTGGGGTTTAGTGGAAATTACGCATAGTGGCTGCTACGGCTTACGGGCATTCTTGATAGGTTAATTAAAGCTGAGGTAATTTTGTGCGTGATTGGGTGAAATCTAAGGAAGGCTTGAATAGCGAAAAACGGAATCGCGTCATTCTAAATTTGTCTATTGTTGTCCTATTTACATTGATGGTACTGATTACAGCGACTGAAACCATTCGGTTTGTTGACGCGGACGCGAAAGTTGACAACGCAACAGCGGTCGTCGCGCAAATTCAAATACAAGAAGATTCTTTGTTTGCTTTGGACGCGCTGACGAACCGAGGGCTCGTCATTAGAGAGTTCATGGATGCTTTAAACGAGGGTGATTTGTTTGTGTCTGACAGTGTACGCGCGCGCTTAATCTCCGCCCGCGAGCTGTTATTAAGTGAGGGTATGCTGGGCTTTCCAAAAGACACCAGAGTGGATCTCTGGCGATTGCTCGGTGTGTATACTAGCTTTGAATTGGATAGCTATGGTCGTACTGCGGGAGTAGGGGGGCAGTCTAATTTAATTCCCCTTAATCCACAGGTAGATACCCAAACATTAATCCGTGATTTACAAAATTTGCGGGTACAACAAAAGAAGTGGGTGAATGATTTAGCGAGCCAAGCACTGGATTCACGGCATTTAAATTATACGCAGTCCTATCTTGTTATTTTTTTGATTTTGTTAGGATTTATTCCTTTGTTTTGCGGTGTTGTAACGTCGAGGCATTTTGCCAAAGAACATCAGCAGCTATTGAATACCCAAGAGTATTTTAATCGTTTGATCAGTAGTTTGCCCGGTTTAGTGTTATTAACTACCCGCGCTGGAGAAATTATTGGGGCGAGTAAGGCGGTATCAGCTTTTCTGGGGCATTCGCCGGAGTGGTATCAACACGCAACGATAGCGAAAATTCTACCAAAGCGGTTTCGGCAGCAGTACCAGCTATATAGTCAGAATCATCTTGAGACAAAAAGCGGAATGGTCAAAGGCCGAGAGCTGTTGCTCCTCGATGCCGATGGCAAAGAACTGCCCGTGGAGCTATTTTTTGGCGATTTTGAAACGGCTGACGGAGAGGTATTAGTCGTCAGTTTTCGCGATGTCCGAGAGCAGCGCGCCTTGTATCAGCGTTACCAGCGGGTGCAACGCCGCTTTGATATGGCTATGACCGCGTCTAGAGATGGCTTATGGGAGTGGGACCTGAACACCAATGAGGTTTTGTTCAGCGCATCGTGGCTGGAGATGATGGGGATTTTGGGTGGCCACCCGCTAAATGGGCTGGTGGTATTTGAAGATTGTGTATTTCCAGAAGACCGGTCTCGTGTTAAGCGGCAACTCGAGGCATTTTTGCGTGGCAAGGACGTCTTGTTTAGGGCTGAGCATCGATTGCGCTGTCGTGATGGCAGTGTCCGCGATGTGGTGAGCCGGGCTTGTGCGCAGCGTGACAGTAACGGAAAAGTGTTGCGAATGGTGGGCGTACACTCTGACGTGACCTCATTCAAAGAAGTCGAGCGGGAAGTGTTGCGTTTAAACCGCAATTTGGAAGACCGTGTCCGGCTGCGTACCCAGCAATTAGAAAATGCCTTGGTCAGCGCGGAGGCAGCGAACAGTGCCAAAGCGGCTTTTTTAGCGGTTATGGGGCACGAGATCAGAACGCCCATGAATGGCGTGATTGGCATGACGGATTTGTTGGCGAAGACTACCTTGGATCGTGAACAAAAAATGATGGTGGATACTGTTCGCCGCTCGTCACAGAGCTTGCTATCGACCCTCGATCATATTCTTGATTATGTGGCGCTCGAGTCGGAAAGTGCAGAAGTTAGCCCAGCAGCGCTGCAATTTGTTGAGTTTGTTGAAGGCGTTGTCGATAGCGTGGGCTTGCAAGTCGCAAAAAATAAACAGCGCTTTATACTTCATATTGCGCCTGATTTGCCGGCGATTGTTATAGTCGATGCTGCTTACTTACGTAAAGTACTGTGCAACCTAATTGATAATGCGATTAAGTTTTCTGTGTACACGGCGCCTCACGGTATTATCCAGCTGCGTATAGGTTTGGCAGAGGATCAGTCTGGTGTAGCACTGGGGCAGCAACGCTTGGAAATTAAGGTTATTGATAATGGCATCGGCATTTCCAGTGAACAGCGCAGCCAGCTCTTTGAGCCATTTGTGCAAATGGAGACAAGTCGGGCTCGTCGCTTTGGTGGTACCGGCTTGGGTTTGGCCATTTCTGCAAGAATCGTGAAGCGAATGGGTGGTCAAATAGCATTGAGCAGTGCCCCAGGGGAGGACACCTGCTTTGCTGTGGAGCTTGTCGTTGGGGTGCCAGAAGCGCAAGGAGCTGTTGAAGAGCCTCGCCGAGTTGCGGTACTTCCTTGTATTCCTGATGTACTACTACGCAATGCTGTGGATGTGATTCTAGCGGCAAATGGGTATGAGGTGCACGGGTTTGAGTCGCTTGCTGAGTTAAGCACAAAAGTAGATGGGCTTGCTTTGCCGGGAGTTGTGTTGGCGCTAGCGAATAATCAGGGCGTACAGGATTACTGTGTTAGCCATAATTTGAAAATGCTCGCGCTAAGCGAGCGACCGAGAGACAAAGCGGCTTTAAGTGTAGATCGCGTCTATACAGACCCGCTATTGCCCTCTGCCTTGGTGCGTGCACTTGAGCGCGAGCAGCGAGGCTTAAATTTGGTTGTTAGTGGCGCGTAAGGCTATGCTCAGACCTTGGTTACATCTTCGGCCTGCAAGCCTTTGGGCCCACTAATTAAATTAAACTCCACGGCTTGGCCTTCATCTAAAGTGCGATAACCTTCGCCACGAATCGATCTGAAGTGCACAAAAACATCGCTTCCTTCATGATGGCTAATAAAGCCAAAGCCCTTGGTGTTATTAAACCACTTAACCGTGCCTGAAACGCGTTCACTCATTGTTGTACCTCGCAGTTATGTTCATTGCAGGGAATAAAGTAATAAGAAATTCGATGGCTAATACCTGTGTGCGGCCCGTGGCGAGCTGAAATTGTGCTGAATGCTGAGGGAAAACAGGGGCGTTGCAGGTACTGCGAGGGAAAGAGTGCGCTGGAAAATGCGGCGCTTGGCAATTACGTGCAAACATCACTATACGGCGGGGTATCGGGCCAGTGTTAAACCCTACTATAGCCGCTTCAGCGTAATTGTCTACGGCTGCGGCGTTTATAGCAGGGTTAGCGAGCTTTTTAGAGTGCTTGGATGCTTGTTATTTGCTCTGACAGGGTGTGCTGCGCGGCTTGTTGGACGGCGAGTTTTTCCTGCTCTTTGGTAACAACATCGGCAGGCGCTTTGTCTAAGAAGCCTGCGTTACTGAGTTTGCCTTGGATGCGTTGAATATCTTTGTCGAGCTTTTGAATCTCTTTTTCGAGACGGGCAATTTCAGCCACTTTATCAATCAGGCCGGACATTGGCACCAACACTTCCATGCTGCCAACCAGCTGCGTTGCCGACATCGGTACATTGTCGCTGGTGGTTAGCCACTGGATGTTGCCCAGCTTAGCGAGTTTACTCAGCGCTTGACGATTGCCATTGAGGCGGCGTAAATCCTCGTCGTTGCCATTTCTAAGCAGCAAGCTAAGGGTTTTGCTCGGCGGCACGTTCATTTCGCCACGAATATTGCGGATGGCCAGAATCACACTTTTTAGCCACTCGGCATCGGCAATCGCCTCGCTGTCAATTTCATCATTGGCGGCAATGGGGTAGTCCTGCAGCATAATTGTGTCGCCGCCAGTCTTCAACGCAATACCCGCAATGGGGGCAACTCGCTGCCAAATTTCCTCAGTAATAAAGGGCATAAAGGGGTGAGTCATACGCAGCGTGGCTTCTAAAACCCGAATCAAGGTGCGGCGGGTGCCGCGCTTGGCTTCTACGCTGGCGTTGTCGTCCCACAGTACCGGTTTGGACAGTTCGAGATACCAATCGCAGTACTCATTCCAAATGAATTCGTAAATGGCTTGTGAGGCGTGGTCCAGACGGTAGGCGGTCATGGCGTCGGCAACGACCAATTCCGTTTGCTGTAGCCGGGAAATGATCCAGCGATCTGCCAAGCTGAGTTCAACGGCCTCGCCATTAATGCCGCAGTCCTGCTCTTCGGTGTTCATCAGCACGTAGCGGGCGGCATTCCAAATTTTATTGCAGAAATTGCGGTAACCTTCGAGGCGTTTCATATCCCAGTTTATGTCGCGGCCGGTTGATGCCAGCGAAAATAGGGTGAAACGCAGGGCGTCGGTGCCGTGGGCGCCGATACCGTCGGGGAAGGTGTTGCGGGTGGCCTTGGCGATTTTATCGGCGAGCTGGGGTTGCATCATATTGCCACAGCGCTTGTCGAGCAGGGCGTCGAGTTCAATGCCATCAATCATGTCCAGTGGGTCTAAGACGTTGCCCTTAGACTTGGACATTTTCTGGCCCTGCTCGTCACGGATCAGGCCGGTGACGTAAACGGTTTTGAAGGGCACTTGGGCCTCGCCGTTTCCGTTTTTATTAAAGTGCATGGTCATCATGATCATGCGCGCCACCCAGAAGAAAATAATGTCGAAGCCGGTAACCAAGACATCGGTGGGGTGGAAGGTCTTTAGGCGCTCGGTTTGCTCCGGCCAGCCGAGGGTGCCGAAGGTCCACAGTGCGGAGCTGAACCAAGTGTCCAGCACGTCATCGTCTTGCTTGAGTTCAAGACTGTCGGTCAGCTGATATTTTTCTCTGGCCTCGGTTTCGTTGCGGGCAACATAAATATTGCCTTCGCTGTCGTACCACGCGGGAATGCGATGGCCCCACCACAGTTGCCGCGAGATACACCAGTCTTGAATGTCGCGCATCCAGCTGAAGTACATATTCTCGTATTGCTTGGGCACAAACTCGATACGACCGTCTTCTACCGCTTCAATAGCGGGTTTGGCCAGTGCTGCAGTGGCAACAAACCACTGGTCGGTGAGCATCGGTTCAATGACCAGCCCCGACCGGTCGCCACGGGGCACTTTGAGGGCGTGGTCGTCGACTTTTTCAAGCAGCCCTGCGCTGTCTAAATCAGAAACTATTACTTTGCGCGCGGCGTAGCGGTCTAAACCGGCGTAGCTAGCGGGCAGGGCTTTATCGAGGTCGGTATTCTCTGAGCTATCGCTATTGAATATCTCGGCCTCAGTGCGAACCGCGGCGTCTTGGTCGAGAATATTAATCATTGGCAGTTTGTGGCGCTGACCTACGGCGTAGTCATTAAAGTCATGGGCTGGGGTGATTTTAACGCAGCCAGTACCGAATTCGCGGTCGACGTAGTCGTCGGCGACAATGGGAATTTGACGGCCGACCAGTGGCAGGGCGATAAATTTGCCGATCAGTGAGGCGTAGCGCTCATCTTTTGGGTTCACCGCCACAGCGGTGTCACCCAGCATGGTTTCGGGGCGAGTGGTGGCAACGACTAAATAATTCTTGCCGTCGCTAGTGGTGGCACCGTCGGCAAGTGGGTAGCGGAAGTGCCACATAAAGCCTTTTTCGTCGGTGTTTTCGACTTCAAGGTCAGAGATGGCGGTGTGCAGTTTGGGGTCCCAGTTAACGAGACGTTTGCCGCGATAAATCAGTTTGTCGTCGTAGAGGCGAACAAAAACTTCTTGTACGGCTTTGTAAAAACCGTCGTCCATGGTGAAGCGTTCATGATTCCAATCTACCGAGGCACCGAGGCGGCGAAGCTGGCGAGTGATGGTGCCGCCAGACTCTTCCTTCCATTCCCAAACCTTGTCTAAAAAAGCGTCGCGACCCAAGTCGTGGCGAGTTTGGCCGGTTTCGGCGGCAAGTTTGCGCTCAACCAGCATTTGGGTGGCGATACCTGCGTGGTCGGTACCCACTTGCCAGAGCGTGTTTTTACCCTGCATGCGGTGGTAGCGGGTGAGGGCGTCCATGATGGAGTCTTGGAAGGCGTGGCCCATGTGCAGACTGCCGGTGACATTTGGCGGCGGAATCATGATGCTGTAGGCGTCGCCTTTACCCTGCGGCAAAAAATAACCGCTTTCTTCCCAGTTTTGGTACCACTTGGTTTCGATGTCGGCGGGCTGAAATGTCTTGTCCATTGTGTCTCTATTGTCTGCTGTAGCGATAAATGATGCCGCGTCTGCCACGCTAAAACCAACATGGCCGAATAACTGAGTGCGGTGATTAAAAAGAGAGCAAGTATACTGAGTTTTAAGCCTGCTGGCCAAAGCTGTGGTCGGGATTGTCGACCGAGTTTAGCGATTAGCTTGGGCTTGGTGATACCAGCGCTCAAGAATCTCCTGATCGAGATTGAGTAGACGCTTGCGCAGCTCGGACTCGATCCCCGGCATCATGGAGTCGATCAGGTCTTGGATAAACAGTTCGCGCGCAAAGTCGTCGTCGCTTTGCTGGTGAGTCACGTCCATGAGCTGGCTTGATGGCGATGTCGTGTATTCTACCCCAGCATCGCTAAAGCGGGTTTCCTCTGATTGTATGCCGTGCGGCTGAGGTGGTGCGCTTTCGATGATGTCGTCTAACAGAGGGATAGTGGCGGGATCAATGCCTGCTGTATCGAGTAGCACTGCTTGCAATGCCTCTAATTCCCCGAGTAGGGGCGCTTTATCCTGTGCCATAGTGATCTTTGTTAGCCGTCAATAGTGTGAGAATGTAGCGGGTAGCCACGATTTTTGTAAAAGCTATAGCGCTGTCGCGATGCCTGCAAGCTTGCCTCGTCCTTGCTAACAATCTCAGCGAGGCGCTGAAAGCGGCTGAAAAATGCCGGTGTTTCCTGCGCGGTATTAATCAATACATCGCAGTGATCCCCCGCATAATCACCGCAGCCCACTAACACTGGATTATTGTCAGCGGGGTGGCAGCTGTGGGGAACAAAGCTCTCGTCGCGAAACCCCCATAATTGCTGATTGAGGGTGTCGGCGGCGGCGCTGTCGTCGCAGTGTATATACACCTCGTGACCACTTCGATAGGCTTTTTCCGCTAAACGGCAGGCATAGAGCATTGCCGCTGCAGCGGTTCCTTGGTTTAGGATGTAAAAGTCGACCTTGGTCATGGCTTAGCTGCCGACTTTGCTCATTAAATAGTGACACAGCAAACTCACCGGGCGACCTGTTGCGCCTTTAGTTGCGCCGCCAAGCCATGCAGCACCCGCGATATCGAGGTGAGCCCAGCGGTAAGCCTTGGTGAAGCGCGACAGAAAGCACGCGGCGGTGACACTGCCCGCTTCGGGGCCACCAATATTGGCCATATCGGCAAAGTTACTGTCGAGCTGGTTTTGATAATCATCCCAGAGAGGCATGTGCCACGCGCGATCTTGGGCGAGTCGCCCTTGTTCTAGTAGTTCTTGGGCGAAGCTGTCTTGGTTGCTGTACAAGCCGGCGGCGTGTTTGCCCAAGGCGACGACACAGGCGCCGGTCAAGGTAGCGATATCAATAACCGAGGCCGGCTTGAAACGCTCAACATAGGTCAATGCGTCGCACAGGACTAAGCGGCCTTCTGCGTCAGTATTGAGTATTTCAATGGTTTGCCCCGACATACTGGTGACGACGTCACCTGGTTTGGTCGCGCCGCCGCTGGGCATGTTTTCGGCCGCGGCAACAACGCCGATCACATTGAGTTTTAAGTCCATACTGGCGATGGCTGCCATGGTGCCGACGACACTTGCGGCGCCACACATATCGTATTTCATTTCATCCATTTTGGCGCCGGGCTTCAAACTGATACCGCCGGTATCAAAGGTCACGCCTTTGCCCACCAATACATGGGGTTGCGCGTTTTTTTTGCCGCCCTTGTATTCAATGACAATCAAGCGGGCGGCTTGGTCGCTGCCCGCGCTGACCGACAGGAGGGCGCCCATGCCGAGTTGCTTCATTTTCTTTTCGTCGAGTACGCTTATAGTAACGGACTCAAATTTATTGCCGAGACTGCGGGCTTCACTGGCAATGTATTCTGGAGTGCAGATATTGCCGGGCAGGTCGCCGAGTTCGCAGGCAGTATTAATGCCCTTACCAATGCTGCTGCCAACTTGAATGGCTTGGCGGTTGGGCGCGGTGTTTGCGCCTTGCAGCGTCACGCGACGAATTGATGGCGCCGGTTTTGGCTTGCTGACAGTTGCGGTGTAACGGTAGCTTGAGTTGACTAATAATTGAGCTATGCGCTGATACTGCCAGCCAGGTTTACGATCGGTAACGCTGACATTGTCGAGTAAGTAGCAGCTATCTTTGCAACCCGCTGCCGCCGGGGCGCTAAACGTCGCTTGAACGATCTTGTCGAAATCACTGTCACTGAGCTCGCTCTCACCTTTGCCGACAACTAATAAGCGCCGTGCTTTAAGGCCGGTGATGTTTGGCAGATACAGGGTTTCTGCAAGCTTTGCCTTGAAGTCGCCGCGTTTTAGCATGTGACTGATCACGCCGCCGCTGGCTGAGTCCGCCGCCTGTGCCAGCTCTGAACTAAGTGCTGCATCGGTGATAAGGATCAGGCAATCGGTGTTGACGGTAGTAAGATCTTTACAGGGCTTAAGGCTAATTTGCATGGATACTCTCGCAGACTGTGGGCAGATTGTTGAAAATGCATGCCATTATTATGGGCCGGTTATGGGTATTGGCAACCGTACAGTGTAAAGGCAGTGTTCTGGGCTTAGTGTAAAGGGTATCATCTGCGCGTGAAATACTTAGCGACAAAGACAGGGCGCGCTTTGTGCGATTAGCGGTAAACTGACGGTAACGGTGGTGGAGATATGGCTGTTTGATATTATTTAGATACCTTGCCAGCGAAATGCTGAAGACGGTGTTTGCCGTGACGCTGACCTTGCTGGTTATTATTATGAGCGGACGTTTTGTGAAGTACCTCGGTCAAGTAGCCTCAGGTGACTTTGCCCCCGATGTACTTTTATTAGTCATGCTCTACCGTTTACCAAATTTTTTAGAAGTGGTACTTCCCTTGGGCCTGTTTATCGGTATTTTGCTCTCTTACGGTCGTTTATACGTCGACAGCGAAATGACCGTGATGAGCGCCTGCGGCATGAGCCGTCGCCGCCTGTTGATTTACACCATGATTCCCGCTGCATTCACCGCCGCTATCGTCGCGTATATTAGTCTGATTTTGACACCCTCTGGCATTCAGGCCTATGTCGATTTACTGGCAGATAGCCAGTCTGAAATCGGCGTTAAGGCGGCGGTAGAAGGACGCTTTCGACTCGACAAGGCAACGGGTAGGGTGACTTACATCGAGCAGGCCAATCGCGATAACCAGACCATGTCCGGTGTGTTCATTGCGCAGCCAGAACCGGTGCAGGCAGGGGGCAGGCCGTTGGTGTCGCTAGTAACGGCGGCACAGGGGCGCTTCCAAGTCGACGACACCACTGCCCAGCGCTATTTGGTGTTAGATAGCGGTGTTCGCTATGTTGGCCAGTCTGGCGATATGGACTACCAGGTGACCAGCTTTAGTCGTCTCGATCAATTAATCCGTGACCCTGAAGAAAAGACCTATCGCCAAGAGTTAGACGGTAAGGACACGTCGGTGCTCTGGGGTTCACCGGCACTGGAAGATATTGCGGCAATACAATGGCGAGTTTCACTGGGCTTGCTGGTGCCTATTGCCGCGTTGATCGCGGTGTCCTTAAGTAAAACTGATCATCGCCGCGGTCGCTTTGGTAAAATGTTTCCTGCTTTTATAATTTATATGGTGTATTTGGTTTGTCTCAACGCGGTGCGTGACGCCATTGCCAAGGGCCAATGGCCGGTTTTCCCCGGTATGTGGGCAGTACACAGCGCATTTTTGGTCTTGGGTTTGTTATTACTTTACCGCGATAGTATGCACCGTCACTGGGTGCTGAGCTGGAGGCGTCGGCGTGCGTAAACTCAACCGTTATATTGGGCGCACGGTAGCTGGGGCTATTATACTGGTATTGCTGGTGATCGTTGGCCTTGATCTTTTGTCTGAGCTGGTAGACGGGCTAAAGGAGATTCGCGGAGATTACACCTTTATCTCTGTATTGAAATACGTAGTCATGATCTCGCCGGGGAGCTTTTATGATTACCTGCCGTTTGCTGCGCTCGTTGGTTGCCTGTCTGGTTTGGGTACCTTGGCCAGCAGCAGTGAGTTGATTGTCATGCGCTCGGCTGGGGTGTCTACCTGGCAGTTGGTATTGGCGGTGCTTAAACCTACTATTTTGCTGACACTATTGGGCCTAGGTGTGGCGGAGTTCGTGGCACCAGCGTCTCAGCAAATCGCTGAAAGTCAGCGCGCGGTAGCGCTGCAAAAAACAGCGAGCATGCATTCTCGGCACGGCATGTGGCATCGCGAAGGGCAGCAATTTATGCACTTTAACGCGGTGCAGCCCAATGGCGTGTTGTTTGGTGTGAGTATTTTTAGTTTTGACGATGCCCGCCGTCTTGAGCAAAACACCTTTGCTGAACGAGCCTATTTCATTGATGGCCACTGGACACTAGAAGACGCTAAGGTCGTTAAATTCAGTGATAAGGGCGCGCAACAGCGGCATTTTAGTCAATTGGAATGGGACTCCGGCTTGTCGCCTGAATTGCTGAATATTTTGGTTCTAGATCCTCAAGATTTATCGATTAGTGGCTTGTGGCGCTATGCGAGCTACTTGAAGAAGCAGGGTTTGAATGCCGGTGATTATGAGTTGGCGTTTTGGAATAAGTTGCTTCAGCCGCTAACAATCATGGGCATGGTATTGGTCGCCATCTCCTTTATTTTTGGTCCCTTACGCAATGTTACGATGGGCTTTCGGGTCTTTGTTGGGGTAATGGTCGGCATTGTATTTCGCACCGCGCAAGATATTTTGGGACCGTCCAGTATGGTGTATGGCTTCGACCCCATTTACGCCAGTTTGCTGCCAATTGCTGTGTGCTTTTTGGCGGGTACGTATATGCTTACTCGGCGGGCTTAGCCACCGGTTTATTTTTCCCGCCTTTAGGGAGTGAGCGTAGACGGGTTTTAGATGCGCGGTCGTGCCAGGCTAAGCTGTCGCGGTCTAGCCAAATCCACCAGTATCCGAGCCCCGCTAGGCCTAATGCGGGTACGGCAACACAAAGCCGAATTAGGCATTGCCCCCAGCTGGGCTTGCCGCCATCAGCGCTCTCTAATTTAATTCGCCAAGCTTGCATGCCGAGTGTTTGGCCATTCTTTCGCCAAAACCAGCCATAGAACACAATAATGAAACTCAAGAGATAAGCGCGGTATAAGCCGCCGCCAAGTGGGGAGTTAAGTTCGTGCACCACGCTATCATTGGCGGCGTCATTTGCCATTATGTCTGGGCTAAGAAGCAAGGCAGGGATCAAGGTCGCGACAAATAACACCGCAAACAGCAGAAAGCAGTCATAGACAATGGCGGCGAGGCGGCGAAATACGCCTGGAGCGGAGAGTTCGGCAGTCATTCTAGGCAGTCCAAGTGAGAAACCGCCGTATTGTAGCAGAGCAAGCTTGGCTTGCCTGCTAAAAGGCCATGGCAACGCCGAGGGTTACGGAGTCACTGCGCAGGTGCACAATATAATCAGTTTTGTACTGGCTGAAGCTAGGTGCGGCAATACTGCCTTCCTCGTTTGGTAGGAATCGTTTGGCGCCTCTGCTGCGCTCATGAAATGATTTGTATAAACGCTTAAAGCCCATTTTTACGAGGGTATGAATGGCATCGCTGCCCTGCTTGGCGTTGTCTTGGTCCATCCAAACTTGATTAAATCGCGCTTGATTGGCATTAAATGCCTGAAAATTGCCGGTATCCTTGTTGCGTTCAACGCAAAAGCGGAGAGTAGGTTGGTATCCGAGTTTCTGATCGTGGGGAAGTGTTATATCATTTGGCGTCGGCGCGCCCCAGTGCTGAGATAGGCAATTGCCAGAACTTACGGCAAGTGTAATCAGGGCAAGCTGTTTGCATAGGGTTAAGCGGTATTTAATCGTCTGGCAGCCATTTTTTATATTATTCATTGCTGTTAGTCTCCATTGCCAGTTTTGTAACTGTTGGAATAAAGCATACTCGCCCGCATACTGTGGGTGAATAAGTAGATCTACCTTGCTGGCTGGGGTCTTGTCGCAATAGGCCTAGGGGCGAGGCTTAGTGGGTACAGATAAATAATAAAATGGGAAAGGAAGTAAGCTAGATGCGGGTTTTATTGATAGAAGATGACGCCAGTGTGGCTGAGTACATAGTGAAGGGCCTACGCGAGAGCGGCTATCAGGTTGAGCATGCCGCCGATGGCAAAACCGGCCTAGTTCAGGCGACCACCGAGCAGTATGACGCGCTGATTGTCGACCGAATGCTGCCCTATGTTGATGGCTTAACCATTATTCAAACCTTGCGCGCAGCCAATGACAGCACCCCAGCGTTAATCTTAAGCGCCCTCGGTGAGGTTGACGATCGAGTTAAAGGCTTAAAAGCAGGCGGAGACGACTATTTGGTCAAGCCTTTTGCCTTCGCTGAATTATTGGCGCGCATTGAAGTTATGCTGCGCAGACAGGAGGCTGGGTCGGCGGTAACGCGGCTTAAAGTTGCCGACTTAGAGATGGATTTGTTGGCGCATAAGGTCTCCCGCGCTGGGCAGGCCTTTAATTTACAGCCTCGGGAATACAAGTTGCTAGAGTATTTAATGCGTCATGCTGGTCAGGTGGTGACGCGCACCATGCTGCTAGAAAACGTATGGGACTACCATTTTGACCCCCAGACCAATGTCATTGATGTTCATGTCAGCCGCCTGCGTCAGAAAATTGACAAAGGTTTTGACAAGCCTCTGTTGAATACCGTGCGCGGTGCTGGATATATGTTGGATGATTCTCAGTAAAATATTTACCAGCTTTACCTTTCGGTTTTTGGTCAGTTATGTGGCGTGGCTGAGTCTGGCCGTTTTTATGGTTTTGGCGCTTATCTACGCCTTTATTGCCTACGACTTTTTTGCCGAAGTACATCACTCGGTTACCGAGGAGCTAGGCTCCTTAAGCCAGGCTTATCAAGACGGTGGTGAACAGGCGGTTGAGAACTTTGTAAGAATACACAGTGGCCCCGACCGCTTGATTCGGTTTTTTTATTTTGTTGGCGATGAACATCTCAATAAAATTGCGGGCAACCTCAATCAGTGGCCCGAGAGTAAGGAATACCGGGACGGTTGGCTAGGCTTCAACTTTGAATCCATGCTCGATGATGCCGACTCCGTCGGCACCGAATTTATTGCCAGGTCAAAGCAATTGCCCGGTGGTGAGCATGTGTTGGTGGCAAGGCACTATGCCGATGTGCTGAACAGCACCAAGCTGGTTGCCGGTGCCTTGACCCGCAGCATGGTCGCCACGATTTTGCTCGGTACCATTGGCGGCACCATTGTCGCCGCACTGAGTTTACAACGGATTGACCGCATTAATATTACCCTGCGTCGTATTATGACCGGTGATCTCACCGAGCGGATTGATATTCATAGCAGTACTGGTGATTTTCTGCGTTTATCGGAAAACGTCAATCAAATGCTGGATCGAATCGAGGCATTAATGACCGGGGTCCAGCAAGTTTCCGATAATATTGCCCACGATTTACGCACGCCGCTAACGCGCTTGCGAAATAAATTAAGTAGCTTGCATGAGAATTGCGCAGACCCAGGTAATCGCGAAGAAGTTGAAGCGCTGATTGAGGAAGCGGATGGCTTGCTGGGAACTTTCAGTGCCTTATTGCGAATTGCGCAAGTGGAGTCGGGTAATCGGCGCTCAGGCTTTGCCAGTGTTGATTTGTGCACGCTGGTGTCGGATGTTATCGAATTGTATGAGCCCTTGTCGGCAGAGAAAAATCAGGTATTTCATACTGGGTTAGCGAAGGTTGGAAGTTTTCACGGTGATCGCAATTTGTTGTTTCAAGCCGTGGCAAACTTGGTGGATAATGCCATTAAATACACCCCTGAAGGCGGCAAGGTGCAGGTGAATTTAGCTGTCGAGAAAAATGTTTTGCGTATCGACGTTGCCGACAGCGGTATTGGTATTCCCGAAGAAGAGCGTGAGAAAGTATTTCAGCGTTTTTTCCGGGTTGAACACAGTCGCAGTCGGCACCCCGGCAATGGCCTAGGCCTAAGTTTAGTGCAAGCGGTAGTGAAATTGCACGACGGTTATATAGATCTTAAAGATAATAAACCGGGGCTGCGGATTATCCTGCGTTTCCCCCGGCCAGAGCAGCTTAGTTAATAAAATTTATAAGCACGTTACTTGAGTTTTAGGTGACTGGTATCGGGTACTTTATGTGTTACGTCGGGCTTGTCGGGCAATAATTGCGTACCGGCTTCACTGAGGCTAAGGTCGGCAGTTAGCGTGTCGAGGTCAATTTCAAGCTCGGGTGGTTTGGGGGGCAGAAGATCGTCGCCGGTCGCGCCGAGACTGATGTGCTCCGTGTCTGGCTGCGGGAGAGGGGGGAGAGCGTGCTGATCGCCGAGGGTTTCGCCGCTTTGTGCCAGGCTTAGGTGGCTGGTGTCGGGGGCTAAGGCAGTGCTCGCTGGGCGTTCGTCATCGCGTAAAACCGGGGTGCCCTCGGGGCTTAAACTCAAGCTAGAGTCGGGCGTCGTTGCCGGTATTGGGGACTTTACTTGGCCTGGTGTATTGCAGGGCTTGGCGACAGCGATAAGCCCAATTTTGGCAAAAACTTGCTGGTAGCGTTTAATTTCGTTGGCGTCGAGGTCTTTGCGAATGCGATTGGGTTTGCCCGCAAGTAATTTTTCGACCTGATCGACGGGGCGTTTAAACAAGCTTGCCAGCTGCTGTAACGCGATATCACGCGGGTGGCCCGGTGCGAGTTCTCCGGTGAGAATGAGGTCAAAACGCTGTGCAGTCATGGGGTGGATTACCTAGGCAATTTCCGGTTGTGGTACGGTTTTATTCAACTTAGCAGAGATTATACTGGGGTGTTACAGTGAGTGCGGCTTTTTTTGGCAATCAGGATAAGGGCATTGAATAATGGATCTTGAGGCAGTGCCAACGCGCTTCGCTTGTTCGTTACTGAATTTAGCGGCGGAGCGCGGTTATGAACACCACAGTATTCTTAATATTGCCGGTATCGCCTTCAATCCGTTAAGCAAGCGTTCGCCAGGGTATCAGACGACGATTTCCGCGATGCAATACAGCAAGCTCTATCAGCAAGTCATGAGTTTGCTACAAGACGAAGCCTTTGGCTTAATGCTGGGTAAAAACCTGACTCCTGGCGCCTTCCGAATGATGTGTTACTGCCTGATCTGCTGTGAAAACTTGGGCAATGCCATTAAGCGCGCCTGCGATTTTTTCCGTACTTTTTACGATGCCGATGCGCAAATCTACCTTGATACCCGTAAAGACAATGCCATTGTGGGCTACGGCAGTGTTAAAAAAGGCTTTGCTGGCTTGCAGGTGGATGTCGCCGACATTTACGGCTTATCGATCTGGCACCGCTTTTTCTGTTGGTTAGTGGGCAGCAATATCGAGTTGAAAGAAGTGCGTTTTGCCGGTCAGGCGCCGGTGGGTAAAGCCAGAGTCGCGAAATATCAGCAATTATTTGGCTGTCCGGTTTACTACGGTCAGTTACGGGATGAGTTTGTTTTTGATACACGTTATTTGAGCTATCCCTTGGTACACAATGAACGCACGCTGAAAGATTTTTTGCGGGCAGCGCCGTATCCATTGATGGTAATGAGTGGCAGCCGTGACGATGGCAGTTTAGTGGCGCGGGTGCGAGCCATGATTGGCCATGACTTTTCCCAGGGCTTGCCGAGTTTTGAGCGTATTACGGCGGCACTTAATATGTCTGCGCCGACGCTGCGCCGACGCTTGAAGAAGGAGGGCACCACCTTCCAGCAACTAAAGGATGAATGTCGCCGCGATGCTGCGATGGCTTATCTCGGTAACTCTGAGCTTTCCATTAACGCCGTAGCGGCACTAATGGGCTTTACCGATCCCTCTGCATTTCATCGCTGTTTTAAAAAGTGGACGGCGATGACCCCAGGTGAATACCGCGTAAATGAGCGTGAAAGCCACAGTTAGTTTTTGGTCTGTAACTTATAACGTGCTGATATTTAAATATTTTTAAAATATCTGCCAGTGCTTTGACCGAAAATGTCATTGTCTCTAGCTGAGTGCCCAGTACATTGTGGCCACCGTGTGCACAGCAGTGTCACCGTGAATTCACTCTCAGTTCGGTAGGACAAACCATGGCAGAAGCATTTATTTATGATGCGATTCGCACCCCGCGCGGCAAAGGTAAGCGCGGCGGCGCGCTTTATGAAGTAAAACCCATTGATCTGGTGACCAACCTTCTCGAAACCCTCAAGTCTCGCCATGATCTGGACACCAGCAAGGTGGAAGACTTGATCTTGGCCTGTGGTGAACCCGTAAAAGAACAGGGTCAGAATATCGCCAAAGCGGCGTTGGTTTATTCCAGCTGGGACGACAGCGCCACCGGCGCGCAGTTACATCGCTACTGTGCGGGCGGTTTAGATGCAGTGAACCTCGCGGCGGCGAAGGTTGCCGCTGGCTACGAAGATTTAGTGGCGGCGGGCGGGGTTGAGTCTATGTCTCGTCTCGGCATTGGTGCCAGCGGTGGTGCGACTGGCGACCCCTGGGTGGCGATGAAAAGCTATTTCATTTCCCAGGGTTTGGGCGCGGATTTGATCGCAACCATGAATGGCTTTAGCCGTGACGATGTTGACCGCTATGCGGTGATGTCGCAGCAGCGCGCTACCCATGCTCGCGAGCAGGGTTATTTTAAATCGCTTATCCCAGTAAAAGATTTTAACGGCGTGACGATTCTGGATCACGATGAGTTTATTCGGGCCGATACCTCAATGGCGGCATTGGCCAAACTAAAGCCCGCGTTCCAGATGTTTAATGACTATGGTCACGGCGGGGTCGCAAGGCTTAAATACCCGCAGTTGGAAAATATCGAGTGCGTGCATACACCTGGAAATTCGTCGGGGATTGTCGACGGTGCGGGCTTGGTTCTCGTGGGCAGTGAACGCGCAGGCAAGGAGCAAAACCTTCAGCCCCGCGCGCGTATTCTCAGTTGTGCGCTGGTGGGCACTGAGCCCACGGTAATGTTAAACGGCCCCGCGCCAGCGACCCAAAAAGCGCTGCAAAAAGCCGGTCTCACGGTTGATGATATCGATCTGTTTGAATTAAACGAAGCCTTTGCCTCCGTGGTGCTGCGCTACCAGCGTGTGTTGGGTATTCCCGACGAGAAAATCAATGTGAATGGCGGTGCCATCGCCATGGGGCATCCAATTGGCGCAACGGGGGCGATGATTCTTGGCACGCTACTCGATGAGCTTGAGCGCCGCAATCTTAAGCGCGGCGTGGTTACCCTTTGTGCCGGTGGCGGGATTGGTATCGCAACTATTATTGAGCGCGTGTAAAGCGCGCTGACCATTGTATTTGCAAGGCTGCGAGCACGATAGCGCTGGCAGTTCTTCACGGGAAAAGAGATTAAGTTAATGGGATATATTCGTTTAGCAAAAGACAGTGACGGCATTGTTGAACTAATTTTCGATCAGCCCGGTAAATCGGTTAACACTATGGGCCGGGACTACGACGAAGCGATGCGCGTGGCGGTGACTGAATTGCAGACCATGGTTGAGGCGGGTGGCGTAAAGGGTGTTTATGTGCGCAGCGACAAGCCCGGCCAGTTTTTTGCTGGTGGCGATATTAAAGAAATGCTGGAGATGGATTTAAAGGCCAGCGAAGCGAAGAAAACCGAAATGTACGAGGGAATAATGGCGACAAAGGCGCCGTTGCGTACTTTGGAAACCCTTGGAGTTCCTGTCGCCGTTGGTCTGAATGGGCCAGCCTTGGGCGGTGGTTTTGAGATTGCGCTAGCCTGCCACCATCGCGTGGCGATTAATGGTGTGCAAGTTGGCTTGCCCGAATCCATGATCGGCTTAATGCCGGGTGCGGGTGGTGTGGTGCGCATGACTTACTTACTGGGTATGCAAGAAGCGATTGGTCTAATCAGCCAGGGTAAACGCCTTAAAGCGGCTCAAGCCCTTGAAAAAGGCTTGCTCCACGAATTGGCGAGCGACGAAGCCGATATGCACGCTAAGGCTAAAGCTTGGATTAAGGCGAATCCAGATGCGAAGCAGGTCTGGGACCAAGATGCATATCAGATTCCTGGCGGCGGCCCAGATGAACCGGCGAATCAGGGTTTAAACTTTTTTGGCCCCGCCAATGTCATGGTGCAGACTAAGAATTTAATGCCCGCGCAGAACGCGATATTTGCCTGTGTGGTGGATGCCGCGAGAGTTGATTTTGATACCGCGCAAAAAATTGAAGGCCGCTATTTTTTAAGCCTGCTGCTGGACCAAACTGCGCGGAATATGATGACGGCGTTTTTTGTGCAAATGGAAGCCTTGAACAAGGGCGCCAGTCGGCCAGCAGTTGCTGAGCGTTTTGTTTGTAAAAAACTTGGCATTATTGGCGCAGGCCAAATGGGTGCGGGTATCGCGACTATCGCTGCGCAAAAAGGAATTAGTGTTGTACTGAAAGACATCAGTCAAGAAAATGCAGATCGCGGCAAGGGTTACGCCGACGCCTTTTTCACCAAAGGGATTGCGAAGGGTAAGGTTACTGAAAGTAAAAAGGCTGAGTGCATGGCGTTAATTAAAGCCAGTGCCGATTACGCCGACCTCAGTGACTGCGATATGGTTATTGAAGCCGTTTTTGAGGACCGCAAAGTAAAAGCAGCAGTGACGAAAGATACCGAAGCGGTGATTGAATCCAGCAGTGTGTTTGCGACTAACACCTCGGCTTTACCGATTAGTAAACTCGCGGAGGCCAGTGTGCGGCCTGCGAACTTTATCGGCATGCATTTCTTTTCGCCGGCCGAAAAAATGCCGCTGGTAGAAATTATTCGCGGCAAGCTCACCTCAGATGAGGCGCTGGCCAAGGCCTTTGATTTGGCGCAGCAGCTGGGTAAAACACCGATTGTGGTAAACGACGCGGCAGGCTTCTTCACAACTCGTGTTATCGCTACGACCATCTCTCAGGGCGGTATCATGCTGGAGGAGGGAATTAACCCGGTATTAATTGAGTCTGCGGCCCGTGACAATGGCTCACCGATTGGGCCACTAGGTGCCATAGACGAAATTAGCCAGGAATCAGCATATAAGAACGGTAAACAAGCAAAAGCCGATGTTGAGGCCCAAGGTAAGGTTTGGGAAGACAATGCTGTTTCACGAGTGTTAGACCGAATGGTTAATGATTTCGGTCGGCGCGGCAAGGTGCATGGCGGTGGTTATTACGCCTACCCTGAGGGCGGTCAAAAACATTTATGGCCGGGCTTAAAAGACGCGTTTGCGCCAAATGGCTATAAAGAAATCCCCTACGAGGATATCAAGGCCCGCCTTACTTTTTGCCAGTCGCTAGAAGCAGTGCGGGCAATGGAAGAGAGCGTTATTGAGAATGTCGGCGACGGCAATATCGGCTCAATAATGGGAATTGGCTTCCCCGCGCAAACCGGTGGCGTCTTCCAGGCGATTAATGCCTACGGATTGCGCGAGTTTGTAACACGGGCGCAAGAGTTGGAGGCGAAATACGGCAGTGATTTTGCGGTTCCCAAATTGTTATTAGACCGTGCCAACGACAACAAGCTTTTCCTGTAGGTACGCTGAGATGCCCCGTTAATCCGAGTTGTTATTGGTTTTGATGGGGCTTTTGCTTAAGATTTGCGTGGCATTTTGCTAAATCAAGTCGAGGCGACCATGGTCAATGTTTTCACCTACGGAAGTTTAATGTGCGCGGATATTATGGCGAAAGTAAGTGGTGTAAAGCCATTGTCAGAGTCGGCGCTACTGGGGAATTACCGCCGCTACGCCGTGCTGGGTGAAGACTATCCCGCGCTGATTGCTGAGGCCGGGGCGGAAACTCAGGGCCAGCTTTATCGCAATATCTCCGATGAGGCCCAACGCCGTTTAGATGTATTCGAAGGGGATTACTATCAGCGTTGCGAGCTTGTTGTAGCGCTGTTGGATGGGCGCCAAATTAGGGCGCAAACCTATGTCTTTCGAGCAGACTACCAACATTTAGTAGCCGATTGGCCGTGGAGTTTTGAGCATTTCCTAAATGTAGGGAAAGCAAAGTTTGAGAGCGCCTATCTCGGCTTCCAACACTTACCGAGTTTCGAATGAAGGCCATTAGCTTGCCGCGCTAAAATTGATAAATTCCTCGCAAATGATATCCCGTCTCGTCGCACCCTGCATAAAGCATTGCCGTTTGGCTTGGCTTACAAAGTCATTGCCGCCGCAAATATAAACCCGGCGGCCGCGCAGCTCGGTAAAATTTTTCTGTAATTGTTGCAGCCAAGTCTCATGCAGTGGGCCATCGGCACTGGCGAGTGAATAACTGAACTGAGGATGGTCTGCCTGCAGCTGTTGTAAGGCATTGAGCATGTAGTAATCGCTGGCCTGCTGTACGGCGAACAGCAAGTGAATAGGGCTTTGATGGTCGTGATTTAATGCATCCTTAGCAACGCCGAACAAGGGGGCAAGCCCGGTGCCTGCGGCAATCAATAATATGCTTTGGTGGCTTTGCTGGTTGTCGTATACACATTCGCCGTAAGGGCCTTGAATCAAAAGCTCGTCGCCGCTCTCGGTATTCAATAACTGCGGGCTCACTGCGCCATTTGGATATATTCGAATATGGAGTTCAATGAAATCTTCGAGGCTGGCAACACTGGCAATAGAATAGCAGCGGGCGGTGTTGTCGTTTAGCCAGAGGGTAATATATTGCCCAGCCCGCCAACGCAAACGGCAGTGCAGGCGAAGACGCAGTATTTTTGGATTTAGCTGCATTTTTTCG
>NZ_JBFHDY010000001.1:0-100796 GCF_041584495.1 Zhongshania sp. | reverse complement strand
ATTTCGCTCATCCATGGGAAGGGGTTTTGCGCGCCGGGGAATTGTTCTTTTAAGCCGAGCTGGCTTAGGCGGCGGTTGGCGATGAATTGGAGGTATTCTTCCATCATGCCGGAGTTCATACCGAGTACGCCGCGGGGCATTGAGTCTTTGGCGTATTCGATTTCGAGCTGCATGCCTTCGACGATCATTTGGGTCACTTCGCCTTGGAATTTTTCGTTCCAGAGGTGTGGGTTTTCCAGTTTGATCTGGTTGATCATGTCGATGCCAAAGTTCAGGTGCATAGACTCGTCGCGGAGTATGTACTGGAACTGTTCGGCGATGCCGGTCATTTTGTTGCGGCGGCCCATAGACAGTATCTGGGTGAAGCCACAGTAGAAGAAGATGCCTTCGGTGACGGCGTAGAAGCCAATCAGGTTGCGGAGCAGTTCCTGGTCGGTTTCTGGGGTGCCGGTGTGGAAGTTGGGGTCGCCCAGTGCTTGGGTGTGCTGCAGGCTCCACGCCGCTTTTTTAGCGATGGAGGGCAATTCGCGATACATGTTGAAGACTTCGGCTTCGTCCATGCCCAGCGACTCTACGCAGTACTGGTAGGCGTGGGTGTGAATCGCTTCTTCAAAGGCTTGGCGCAGCAAGTACTGGCGGCACTCTGGGTTGGTGATGTGGCGGTATACCGCCAGTACCAAGTTGTTGGCAACCAAGGAGTCGGCGGTTGAGAAGTAACCCAGTGAACGCATGATGATGCGACGCTCGTCGTCGGTCAGGCCCTCTGGGTTTTTCCACATGGCGATGTCGGCAGTCATGTTTACTTCTTGGGGCATCCAGTGGTTGGCGCAGCCGTCGAGGTATTTTTGCCATGCCCAGTCGTACTTAAAGGGTACGAGCTGGTTGAGGTCGAGGTGGCAGTTGATGATGCGCTTGTCTTCTACCCGCAGACGGGCGGCGCCCATTTCCAGTTCTTCTAAACCGGCGGCCACGTCGAGGTGCTCTATGGCGGCATTGGCTTTGTCGAGAATAGCTTGATCAACAACGCCAGCGCTATCTTCGCTATTCATAGTATTCAGGGCAGCAGAAACCACAGGCTCAGCTGCTTTTGGGGCTTGGGGTTTGGCAGCGGGCGCTTTGGCCGGTGCTTCTTCTTTATCGAACTCATCCCAACTTAACATTTTATAACCTCAATATTCTTTATACGTGTTTTTCGTCAGACGCCTGACGTCGGACGCCAGACGAAGGGGCCAGCGGCCCCTATACGCTTACTGACAGGCTTCGCAGTCTGGATCATCCAGTGAGCAGGCCAGCGGTACGGGGGCGGCCTGCGGTGCAGCGGCAGACGCGGTGGCAGCAGGTTTAGGTGCAGCCGATTGTGATGAAACCTTGTTCATGGAGCCTTGAGAAACGGTGGATTTCTCGGTGGAGCTCGCAGCCAATGCGCGGAGGTAGTAAGTGGTTTTGAGGCCACGGTACCACGCCATGCGGTAGGTGATGTCGAGCTTTTTGCCGTTGGCGCCGGCTATGTATAGGTTCAATGACTGCGCCTGATCTAACCACTTTTGACGACGGCTTGCGGCGTCGACCAACCAGCGCGGTTCCACTTCAAAGGCGGTGGCGTACAGCGCTTTTAGGTCGTCTGGAATACGGTCGATTTTGCTTACTGAGCCTTCGTAGTATTTAAGGTCGTTAACCATGACGGCGTCCCACAAGCCGCGCGCTTTCAGGTCTTTAACCAAGTAGGGGTTCACTACGGTGAATTCGCCAGAGAGGTTCGATTTAACGTACAGGTTTTGGTAGGTCGGTTCGATCGACTGCGACACGCCCGTGATGTTAGCAATGGTGGCGGTTGGCGCAATGGCCATGACGTTCGAGTTACGCATGCCTTGAGCTTTAACAACTTCACGCAGGCTGTCCCAGTCTAGCGTTTGGCTGCGGTCTACTTCGATGTAATCGGTGCCGCGCTCTTGCGCCAGGATTTCTACCGAGTCGATGGGCAGAATGCCACGGCTCCACAGAGAGTCTTCGTAGCTTTGGTAGCTGCCACGCTCGGCGGCCAAATCGCTAGACGCTTTAATCGCGTAGTAGCTGATCGCTTCCATAGAGCGGTCGGCAAACTCTACCGCTTCATCAGAGGAGTAGGGCAGGTGTTGTTTGTAAAGGGCGTCTTGGAAACCCATCAAACCCAAGCCAACAGGGCGGTGCTTGAAGTTGGAGTTCTTAGCTTGTGGCACGCTGTAGTAGTTGATGTCGATAACGTTATCGAGCATGCGTACTGCCGTCTTAACGGTCTTCTCTACTTTAGCGAGGTCTAGGCCGTTGTCGCCGATGTGCTGGGCAAGGTTAACCGAGCCAAGATTACATACCGCGATCTCGTCTTTGCTGGTGTTCAGGGTGATTTCTGTACACAGGTTGGACGAGTGCACCACGCCAACGTGCTGCTGTGGGCTGCGCAGGTTACATGGGTCTTTAAAGGTGATCCATGGGTGGCCAGTTTCAAACAGCATAGACAGAATCTTGCGCCACAAGTCAGCGGCTTTAACGCGCTTATAGAGTTTAATCTCACCTTTGCGGGTCAGTTCTTCGTAGTGTTCAAAGCGCTCTTCGAAGGCTTTGCCGTACAAATCGTGCAGATCAGGTACATTGTTGGGCGAGAATAAGGTCCAGTCGCCGTCTTGGAAAACCCGCTTCATGAACAAGTCAGGAATCCAGTTGGCGGTGTTCATGTCGTGGGTGCGACGACGGTCGTCACCGGTGTTTTTACGCAGCTCGAGGAATTCTTCGATGTCGATGTGCCAACTTTCTAGGTAAGCACATACTGCGCCCTTGCGCTTGCCGCCCTGATTTACGGCAACGGCGGTGTCGTTAACCACTTTTAAGAAGGGGACAACGCCTTGAGACTTGCCGTTGGTACCTTTGATGTAAGCGCCGAGGCCGCGAACTGGGGTCCAGTCGTTGCCCAGGCCGCCAGCGTATTTAGACAGCATGGCGTTGTCTTGAATTGCGCCGTAAATGCCGTGCAGGTCGTCAGGCACAGTCGTCAGGTAGCAAGACGACAGTTGTGGACGCAGGGTGCCAGCATTAAACAGGGTTGGCGTTGAGCTCATGTAATCGAAGGAGCTGAGTAGGTCGTAGAACTCAATGGCGCGGGCATTGCGGTCTTCTTCGTTCATGGCCAAACCCATGGCAACGCGCATGAAGAAGATCTGTGGCAATTCAATGCGCACTTCGTTGCTGTGAATAAAATAGCGGTCGTACAGGGTTTGCAGGCCAAGGTAATGGAATTGCATATCGCGCTCTGGCTTGATGGCTTCACCGAGCGCGGCAACGTCGTATTCGGTTTCTAGGCGTGGATCCAGCAGCTCAAGCTCAGCACCTTTGCGCAGGTAGATTGGCAGTGCCTGCGGGTAGTAAATAGCCATGTCGTGCTGAGTGGCGCTCTGGGCAACCTCTAAAAAGCTCAGGGCTTCGGCGCGGAGTTTGTCGAGCAGCAAGCGGGCGGTAACTAGGCTGTAATTGTGTTCTTTTTCAACCATGGCGCGGGCGGTGATGACCAGTGAGGTATTGACCTCTTCTTGGGGTACGCCGTTGTACAAGCTTTTAAGGGCTTCGTCTTGCACTTCTTGGGCAGAGACATCGCTCAGGCCTTCGCAGGCTTCTTGTACGATAAATTCTAAGCGGCCTACATCCAGCGGCGACTCGGTGCCGTCTGGGTGTTTGACGCGAATGCTGGGGTGTACTTTTTCACCAAGCGGTGCCAGCTGGCTGCGCTCTTCAGCGCGGGCGGCGCGATACAGTACATAGCCACGGGCAATTTTGTGCTCGCCGCTGCGCATCAGTGCCAGTTCAACTTGGTCCTGAATTTCTTCAATATGAATCGTGCCGCCAGAGGGCATGCGGCGCTTGAAGGTGGCACTGACTTGTTCGGTCAGTTTAACAACGGTCTCGTGGATACGAGTAGAGGCGGCAGCGTTGCCACCCTCTACCGCTAAAAAGGCCTTGGTGATTGCCACGCTGATTTTGTCGTCGGTGTAGCTCACGACGGAGCCGTTGCGTTTAATGACACGGAGTTGGCCGGGTGCAGTGGCTTTAAGTTCGGCGTCGCTAGCGTGCTGCGGGGGGGCGCCAGTGGCGCTGGTGCGAGTGTCTTGTTGGGTTTGCATGATGTCTCTGGCCCTTGCTTGATGTCTTAAAACTGCTCTACGTCAGTCTTATAGTTGCCTCGTGAGTTCCCAGTGCGGGAGGCGAGGGCTTGCGAAATAGCCAAATAATACAAGTGCGGAAGTTATCCCGAAAATGTAAATAGTTGTTATAAGGCTTGGGTGAAAAACCCTATATATAGGGTTTGGGTGAATCTGGGATACAAGATAATGCGGTTTTCATGATTTCGCAAGCACAAGATGCTGTGGGTCTTCTGTGGATAAAGTGTGAGTAAGTAGTGGGTGAAAACCGCTAAATTATTAATTGCCCGTAATGCGGGCTTTTCAGCGCCGTACTGAGGTGGTGAGTACATTCACAGGCGAGGTAGACGGATTACGCATAAGGAAAAGTTTTTTAGCTACTTCTTGGCTTGTGTTCGCCGTGGTGTAATTCCTCGCGGCCAAAGGCAATAAGATGGTCGGCCTCGGTGTTGATGTTGACTTTTTCGTTAATAGCGAAATCGCGGTGACTGGGCAGTAGTGCTTCAACTTGGCTGCCGGTAGGCAGGCGCAGAGTGTAGAGCGTGGCACTACCTGAAAACACCTTTTTTTCAATGGTGGCGCTGATGCCGCCAAAGTCGCTGAGCACAATATCGTCGGGGCGCAGTAAAATTTCTACCGGGGTGCCGGGCGGCCAAGCGTAGGCGCGGTTACCCATTAATGTGCCAAGCTCGGTGGTAACGGTATTCAGCTCGGTGCCGATGACGCCGGGCAAGAAGCTGCCTTCGCCGATAAAGTCGGCGACGAGGCGATTGCTGGGTTCGTGGTAGAGGTTAAACGGGGTGTCCCATTGTTGCAGCTTGCCGTTGTAGAGCAGGCCAATATTGTCGCTGAAGGCAAAGGCCTCGAGCTGGTCGTGGGTTACGAGTATGGCGCTAATACCTAACTCTTTAATGATGTCGCGCACTTCGAGGCTGAGGCGTTTACGAAGCTCGGCGTCGAGGTTGGAAAAAGGCTCGTCCATTAGCAGTAAGTCTGGGCTGGGCGCTAAGGCGCGAGCCAGTGCAACTCGCTGTTGTTGGCCGCCGGAGAGTTCGTGAGGGAAGCGATTCTCGACACCCTCAAGGCGCACTAGCGCCAGTAATTGCATGACTTTTTGGCGCTGTGCCTGGCGACTCTGTTTGTTGAGGCCAAAGCGAATATTGTCGTACACGCTCAAATGCGGGAAGAGGGCGTAATCTTGGAATACCATGCCGATGCTACGCAGCTCGGGGGTAATCATACTGCCGGGTTCGCTCAGGCAGTTACCGCGCAGCGTAACCGAGCCTTTGGTGAGCGGTTGAAAGCCCGCAATAGCGCGCAAGATGGTTGTTTTGCCACAACCACTGGGGCCGAGCAAACTGCAAATGTCGCCGTCGTTAACATGGAAGCTGACGTCGTCGACAACGGAGACGCCTTCATATTGGCATTGGATGCTTTTTATTTGCAGCACGGCTAGAGGCTGCTGGATGCTAGACGGGAGACGGGAGATGCAAAAGCGGGCGCGGCTTTGCCGCGCAATGCTGAGTCTACGGCGTAGCCGTCAGGCCTTAGCGTCTCCCGTCTCCCGTCCAGCGTTAAGCTAAGCATTAGGCCCGCGCCTCTAACAACAAAAACTCCATCAATGCCTTCTGCGCATGCAGGCGATTCTCCGCCTCGTCCCAAATCACGGTCTTGGGGTTGTCCATGAGATCGGCACTGATTTCTTCGCCGCGCTTGGCGGGTAAGCAGTGCATGTAGAGTGCGTCTGGGTTGGCGTGGGCCATGAGTGCGCTGTTAATTTGGTAGCCGGCAAGTTCGCGGCGGCGCTCGGCTTTTTCTTCTTCCTGGCCCATCGAGGCCCAGACGTCTGTCACGAGAAGATCTGAGCCGCGGGCGGCATCGGCGGGCTCGCGGAATATTTCAACGCGGCCACCGGCCTTGGCAACGATGTCGGCGCGGGGTTCAAAGCCCTCGGGGCAGGCGACTTTTAGGGTGAAGTCGAACTGTATGGCGGCGTGAATATAAGACTGGCACATATTATTGCCGTCGCCGATCCATGCCACTTGCTTGCCCTTGATGCTGCCGCGATGTTCGATAAAGGTTTGGATGTCGGCTAGCAGTTGGCAGGGGTGGTGGTCGTCGGTTAGTGCGTTGATCACCGGCACGCTAGAGTACGCGGCAAAGCGTTCAATAATGCTGTGCTCAAAGGTGCGCACCATGATGATGTCGCACATTGAAGAGATGACTCGGCCGCTGTCTTCCACCGGTTCGCCACGACCGAGCTGGGTGTCGCGTGGCGACAGGAAGATGGCATGACCGCCTAAGTGTGCCATCCCCGCTTCAAACGAGATACGAGTTCGGGTAGAGGCTTTTTCAAACACCATGCCCAATACATGATTGGGAAATTGCACGCTGGTTTTGCGGGCTTTGTGCTCGGCTTTGAGTTGTATGGTACGCTGCATTAGGGTCTCTAATTCAGCGGGGCTCAAATCCATGAGGGTTAAAAAATGTCTTAATGCCATACGGCTACCTTTTGCTGCTGAACCGGCCTTATGCCGCGCTGGACTGAGCTGGCCACTGACGAATCAGTGGACACAGTGTGGCGAGCAGCGCATCTATTTCTTGCTGGTTAATGATTAGCGGCGGCAGTAAGCGTACCACCCGCTCTGAAGTGACATTGATCAGCAGGCCTTTTTCTAAGGCTTGGGCAACCAGTCCGGCACAGGGGCTGCTCAGCTCAATGCCGATCATCAGGCCTTGGCCGCGAATGTCTTTTACGTGGGCAACATCGCCCAGTTGATCCTTTAAGGCGCTGAGAATATAGCGGCCGTTGTCGGCAATGGTGTCGATCATGCCATTGGTGTTCAATGTGTTTACTACCGCGAGCCCGGCCGCGCACACCAGCGGATTACCGCCGAAGGTAGAGCCGTGATTGCCTGGCTGAAACAGTGCCGCCGCTTTGCCATGGGCAAGACAGGCACCAATCGGTACTCCGCCACCTAGACCTTTGGCGGTCACCACCACGTCAGGCATTACGTCGCTATGCTGGTAAGCAAAGTATTTACCGGTCCGACCATTGCCGGTCTGCACTTCGTCCAACATCATCAGCCAGTTGTGTTTGTCGCACAGTGCCCGCAGCTGAGTAAGGAAACCGGCGGGCAAGGTGTGAATGCCACCTTCGCCTTGAATTGGCTCAATGAGCACGGCGGCAATGCTGTCGTTGTGCTCGGCAATATTTTCAAGTGCGGCAAGATCGCCAAAGGGCGCGCGGATAAAGCCCCGCACTAAGGGTTCAAAGCCCGCTTGAATTTTGCGATTGCCCGACGCTGTTAGCGTGGCCAAGGTCCGGCCATGAAACGCCTGATCCATTACAATCACATGGGGAATATCGATATTGCGGTTGTGGCCGTGCATCCGCGCTAGCTTAATGGCGGCTTCATTGCCTTCGGCGCCGGAATTACAAAAGAACACGTTTTCCATGCCGCTAATCGCGCACAGGGCGGCAGCGAGTTCTTCCTGCTTTTGCACTGAGTATAAATTGGAGGTGTGCAGCAGTTGGCCAGCCTGTGACTGAATGGCTTCGGTTAAGGCTGGGTGCGCGTGCCCCAAAGAGTTAACGCCAACGCCACTGATGCAGTCGAGGTAGGCTTTGCCCTGCGTATCAAACAGTCGCACACCTTCGCCCCGGGTAAATGTTACCGGAAGACGCCCATAGGTGTTCATTAAAGCCGGCTGTGTCATCAACAGATCTCCGCGTGCCAAATAAGCAGGTTTAACCGCAAATAAGGCACAAATATAGCAGTGCAATGGATTTAAAACGCAAAAAGGCAGCCAGCGCTGCCTAGTCAGACCCTCAATAATATAAGGAATGCGCAGGGATTTCTAGGCCTGCGGCGGGTAAAGGCGTGATGAATTAATTGCCCCACACTTTTTGGTAGAGATCTTTAATCTCTGCGGCACTGGGGATACGTGGATTATTATTGGGAGAGCCGGAATCCAGCGCCTGCTGGGTCATTAATTCTAGCGACTGCTGCCATGCGTGTGCGTCTATTCCAAACTCGCCGGGACTGGGGACCTTGAGGTCGCTGCAGAGCAAACGCAGGCCCGCGACGAGTTTCTGGTTGGCGGTGGTGTCACTGTCTCTCAGCTCGGCCATGCCCATGGCCCGGGCGCAGTCGGCGTAGCGGGTAGGGGCGCCGCTGATCGACCATGCGGTTACATCTGCTAATAACATGGCATTACTCAGACCGTGGGGTACATGGTAAAGCGCGCCAATCGGACGGCTCATGCCGTGAATCAGGGTGACCGATGAGTTTGAAAAAGCGATACCGCCCTGGGTTGCCGCCAGCATCATGGCTTCCCGCGCTTCGCGGTTGTCGGGCTGTTGGCAGGCGGTGCGAATATGGGTGTTGATGGCCGTCATCGCCGCTAGGGCAATGGTATCGGTAAGTGCGTTGGCCTTTTTGCTCACGTAGGCCTCCAGTGCATGGCAGAGGCTGTCGAGGCCGGTGTCAGCGGTTAAGCGCCAGGGCATACTCAGGGTCAATTCAAAATCGACCAGCGCGGCAATGGGCATTAGGCCGAGGCCCATGCACAGCATTTTTTCTTGGCTGTCGGTGTCGGTGATGACGGCGGCGCGGGTGGCTTCTGAGCCGGTGCCTGCGGTGGTCGGTATGGCGATAACGGGCAGGCCATCATCTATTGAATTAGGCACTTTGTAGTGGCGCATCGGCTGGTCGCGGTGGGCCATAACGGCGATAGCTTTGGCGGTGTCTATCGAGCTGCCACCACCTAATGCGACCACGCAGTCATATTCACCTTGGCGTAATACTGCAAGGCCAGCGGTAACCGCAGCGCTGGTTGGGTCGGGAACAACGCCGGTAAACCGGCTGTGGCTAAAACCTTTTTCGCTGAGTTGGGTTTCGAGCGTGTCCAGCCAGCCAAGACCGACGATAAACGCGTCGGTGACTAAGAGCGGTTGCTTAAGGTTCAGCTTGTCGAGTACCTCGGGCAGTAGGCGGCTGGCACCCGCGCCAATGCGCAGTATTCGGGGCAGGTTAATATTAGCGGTCATAAAAGATTCCTATTTATTCTGCGAGTCATTTAATCCCGAGTTGCTTGGAAACACAAATCCAGTGTTGACGGTGAATACTTTTTCGCGCTAAATGAGTGCGTTTTGCTATTGCTCTGCTATACCAAGAGGGAGTCAATTCGTATTGATCATTGATATCGGCTCTGAGTGCTTAATTAGCACGGCAATTTACCCAATAAGAAACACATTAAGTACGGGGATAACAATATGATAAATAAACGACGCTCTGGGCATGCCTTTATTGGCGTATCTGTGGCGATGGGGCTCGCCGCTGGCGCGCCGTTAAGCCATGCAGAATCAACGCGCATGATTGAAGAGGTGTTGGTGACGGCGCGTAAGCAGTCCGAGACTTTGCAGGACGTGCCGTTTTCTGTGGCCGCGATGACCGAGGGAAAATTACAGCAGAGTGGCGCAACCGATTTGGAGTCGATGGCGAATAATGTCGCTGGTATATCCATACAAAATTTAGGTCCCGGTCAGAGTCAGGTTGCTATTCGCGGCATTTCTGCCGGGCAAATTGTTCGCGACCAGCCCGGTGTGAAAGAGCAGGTTGGGGTCTACATGGATGAATCGGTGATCTCTATGTCACTGTTTACGCCGGACTTGGATTTTTACGATATGAATCGCGTAGAAGTGTTGCGCGGACCGCAGGGAACCTTGTTTGGTTCGGGTTCCTTGTCTGGGACAATCCGCTATATCACCCAGCAGCCGAACTTTGATGGCGTCAGCGGTTCGATTCAGGGCGACGCAGAAACGATTAGCCATGGCAGCGATGGCGGTAGTGTGAAAGCCCATTTAAACGTGCCCTTGAATGACAGGGTCGCCCTGCGGATGGTGCGCTATTATCAGGAGTTTGGTGGATTTATTGACGCCGTGCAGCCAGGCGGCAGCGTTAATGAAGATGTGAACGAGGGCGTGCGCGAGGGCGGACGACTGGCGGTGTTGTTTCAGCCAAGTGATGCCTTAAGCATTACCCCGAAGGTGGTGTTCCAAAAAATTGATATGGACGGCTTCAACCGTGAAGACGACTACCATCTGTTAGCCAACCCCTATACCACCACTCGCCCGGCAATTACCTTGGGTGATTATGAGCAGTACACTCAGTTAGAAGAGCGTTTTGAGGACGATTTTGCGCTGTTCGACCTTACCGTGAATTATGATTTTAACGATCAGTTGAGCTTGACCTCGGTCAGCTCATACACCGACCGCGATGTGTTGGTGGTTAGGGACGCAACCGCACTGAACTCCAGTATTACTGGTGGTTCCTACGGCGAGGCCCCGTCAGTCTATTTGCTGGATGCGCCGCTGTACGACCGGACGTCGGCAGAGGTGCTTACCCAAGAATTGCGGTTGAGCGGTTTCGATGGCCCGATGCAGTGGGTAGCGGGGGTGTTTTATAGTGAAGTGGAGCGGCATTACAGCCAGTCGTTGTTTGTTGATGGTTTTGAGGCGAGTAATCCTCAGCACCCCGACCTCTCGGGTTCAACAGCAGGACAGCGGGCGAGTACGGATGAACTCTATTACTCTGATATTCCCTATCAATTGGATCAATATGCGATCTTTGGTGAAGTGTCTTATGACCTAACTGATAAAACCATGTTGGTGGTGGGCGCGCGTTATTTTGATTATGAAGAAACCCGCGTGCTTAGCTTTGACGGGATCTATACCGCGGCGATTATCGACGACCGCAGTGTGGTGAGTTCTAACGGGGTCTCGCCGCGGGTTATTGTGCGCCATGCCTTGAACGACGATGTCATGTTAAATGCTCAGGTGTCCCAGGGCTTTCGCTTAGGTGGCAATAACGACCCCCTTAACGTGCCACTGTGTAGCTCAAGCAATAATGATGAGCAAATTTACGGCAACAACCGGGACTTTGACGACGAAACTGTCACTAACTATGAAGTTGGCGCAAAAACCAATTTCATGGGCGGCGCGGGTACCTTTAATGTGTCGGCTTTTCATGCCCAAATCAAGGATCTGCAAGTTACCGTCGATGCCGGTTCGTGTTCCTCGCGTTTAATTTACAACGCTGATGAAGCCCACAGTAGTGGCGTTGAGATGGAGCTGTTCATGCGGCCGCTGAGCAATTTGGAGTTTGGCATGTCAGCGAGCTTTGTGGAGGCTGAGCTGGACTCCGATGTGGAATCAGAGGGTTCAGTGTTGGCGGTTGTGGGCGGTCAAGATGGCGATGATTTGCCGACTGCACCGGGCTTTGAGCTCGCGGCGTCGGTGACCTATTACTTCCCCGTTTTTAATCGCTGGGAGGGTTTTGCCAATGCGACCTATCAAAATGTGGGTGAGCGCTATACCAAGATCTCTGACCAAAATAATAATGGTCAGGGCGTGGCGACCTTGTATCCCAATGTAGGTGGTCCGCTAACTCAGGCGACTTATGGCTATGATCGCGAAATGGACAGCTACGAAATTGTGAACCTGCGCTTGGGTGTTCGCAACGACAACTGGGACACGGCACTGTTTGTACGTAATGCGACCAATGAGAGAGCGGAGCTGTCTATTGATACCGAACGCGGCGGTAATGCGCGGGTTGGTCATCATGTTAATCAACCGCGTACCATTGGCCTGAGTGCGCGCTATAGTTTCTAATACCACTGTTTGCCATTTATGTTGACGGCCCTTCGGGGCCGTTTTCGTTTGTGCGTGATTGGTATGTTCGCGAATATTCGTGATAATGACGTTTTTACCGCGCTGGACACCCATCATGGCTGCATCACCTCCCAAGCTTGATCCCGTTAAACTCGGTTTGTTTGTTAGCCGCATGGAGTCGGTGTGCGAGGAAATGGGCGCGGTGCTGCAACGCACGGCGTTCTCGCCAAATATCAAAGATCGCCTCGATTTTTCCTGCGCCATATTCGATGCCAAAGGTCATTTGTGTGCCCAAGCGGCGCATATTCCAGTCCATCTTGGCAGCATGGCTTACGCCATGGCAGATATTGTCGATGCCTGCGAGTGGCAGCAGGGCGATATGGTGGTAGTGAATGATCCCTTTCTTGGCGGCACGCATTTACCCGATGTTACTGTAATTGCGCCGTGCTTTGACGCCAGCGGTGCCTTGCTGGCTTTTGTTGCTAATCGTGCCCATCATGCCGATATCGGTGCGTCGGCGCCGGGCTCCATGCCCTTATCCAAAACCTTGGACGAAGAGGGTGTGGTGATTCCGCCCACCGTATTGGTTCGCGCCGGAATATTAGCTAAAAATTTGCTAGATGACTGGTTTGGCGAAGGGCAGCACGGCGATTTTATTGCGCAAGTTAGCGCTAATCGCACGGGTTTGCAGCGTTTAAATGAAGTCATTACTGGCTTAGCCGTGCCCTTCGGCGTGGCGGTAAATCAGTTGCAAGACTACGCCGAAGTTATTGCTCGGCGGCGTTTGGCCGAATTGCCCCGTGGCAGCTTTGCATTTACCGATTACATGGATGACGACGGCTTTGGCCATTTGCAGCTGCCTATAGCGGTAACAATTGATTTAAGTGTCAAAGGCGTGGTGGTCGACTTCAGCGGCACGGCGTTGCAGGTTGAAGGCAATATCAATTGTCCGCTGTCGGTCGTTGCCGCCGCAGTGTATTACGTGTTTCGCTGTTTAATGCCCGATGAAGTGCCGGTTTGCGCGGGCTTATTTCGGGCCATTCGTATAAGTGCGCCGCTGGGTTGTCTGCTTAATGCTCAGCGGCCAGCGGCAGTGGCGGCGGGCAATGTTGAAACGTCAATGCGCATAAGCGATGCGGTATTGGGCGCACTGGCGCAAGCTGCCCCCGATCTCATTCCCGCGGCCAGTCAGGGCACCATGAATAATGTGGCTATGGGGGGGCGCGGCGCCGGGGGCGACTGGGACTATTACGAAACCATCGCCGGTGGTATGGGCGGCCACGCCAGTGGCGCAGGGCTGAGCGCGGTGCAAAGCCATATGACCAACACCCTGAATACACCGGTAGAGAGTTTGGAAATGCACTACCCCCTGCGAGTGCGACGTTATGAATTACGCCACGATTCCGGTGGCTCAGGTCAATATTGCGGCGGCGAAGGACTAATTCGCGAGTTTGAATTTTTAACGCCCACCCAGTTCACCCTGCTCACCGAACGCCGCCGACTTGCTCCTTGGGGTTTGGCGGGTGGCGGCGACGGTGCGGTCGGCAAAAACAGCTTTAATGGCCAAGAGTTGCCCGCCAAGGTCAGCATGAGTGCTGTAGCCGGTGATGTACTGCGAATAGAGACCCCCGGCGGGGGAGGCTGGGGTGGGTTGGGGCGTCTGACGTCGGAAGTCTGATGTCTGACGAAGCCATATTACGTGGCGCGGCTAAACGCTGGACGGGAGATGTGAAACGCTAAAATCAACGACAGATGGCCTTAGTGAATTAGCGCATGCAGAACCGAATTTAGCATCCATTGGCTTGGCTGATTTTGGCTTTTGCGTCCGGCGCCAGGCGCCAGACTTCCGACCGTTCCTAGCGTCTCCCGTCTCCCGTCCAGCATTCAGGGGTTGTCGGGCCATTACTTTTGCCCGCGGAATTGCTAGAATGGCGCGAATTCTTTCCGATAAGTGCCTCGCGTCAATCAGGTCTTATCACTGTTATCAAACAAGTAGGTGGTCCATGGACACAATTGAAGCAATCAAGCAGCAGATTTCAGCTAACCCTATTATTCTTTATATGAAAGGTTCGCCTAACCAGCCTCAGTGCGGATTCTCTGCGCGGGCGTCGCAGGCGCTTATGGAGTGCGGCGAGCGTTTTGCCTTTGTGGATATTCTGTCTAACCCTGATATCCGCGCAAAAATGCCCGAGTTTGCGAATTGGCCGACGTTTCCACAGCTGTGGGTTGCTGGCGAGTTGGTTGGCGGCTGCGATATTATTTGTGAAATGCATGAAAGCGGCGAACTGAAAACCTTGGTCCAGGAAACGGCTGCAGCCGCCCCTAGCGCTGAATAAATCTCGTTGTAGATTGTTTTATGTAAAGCCCGATGATTTTGTCATCGGGCTTTTTTTATGTCTGCAGGGATAAATAGTAATGGGAATGCTTTGCATTTAGATTGCGACTTGCTATGCTTTGCCGCGTTTTGCAATGATGCCATTGATATTTGGCGTTTATCTTAAAAATAAGCGGGCCGTGAGATTCCGCGTTACTGAGACTGGAGAGTTTTCAATGAAGAAGACCGTATTAGCCGCGGCCATTGCGGGGCTGCCCTTTGCTGCCTATGCCGAGACTGCACCGAGCAACGCCGAAATGTGGCAAATTATCAAACAGCAGCAGCGCGAAATTGAACGTTTGACCGCCGAGCAAAGGCAAGCAGACAGCAAAATTAATGCAACAGCCGATGCGGTAGAAAAAACAGCAACCGTTGCCGATTGGGCTAATCGCACTACCATTGGCGGTTATGGCGAGCATCACTTTAACCACTTTAAAGACAAAGATGACAAGGTTGATGCTCACCGCTTTGTTCTTTTTGTTGGTCATCAGTTCAGCGATACCGTGCGGTTTTTCTCGGAAGTAGAGCTTGAACATGGCCTTTCAGTAGATACGAGCTGCAATGGCGTGACGGCTGTTGATGGCCAAAAATTAGATTGTGGCAGTACTGGGCCTGGCGAAGTAGAGCTAGAGCAAGCCTACATTGCGTGGGACTTCACCCAAGGCCATACGCTGACTATGGGGCAATTCTTGGTGCCGGTGGGCATCATCAATGAAACCCACGAGCCAGATACTTTCTATGGGGTTGAGCGCAATAACGTCGAAAAAGAAATTCTGCCTGCTACGTGGTGGGAAACTGGTGTCATGGTCAGCGGCGAAATTCTGCCTGGCCTTCGCTACAACGCGGCGCTGCACAGCGGCTTAAAAATTGACCCTACTGGCAACGGCGCTATCCGTGGCGGTCGTCAAAAGTCGGCCAAGGCAACTGCAGAAGACCTGGCTTACACCGGTCGCTTGGTCTTTAACGGCATCAGTGGTTTAGAGCTGGCGGCGACCTATCAGCACCAGCAAGATGTTACCCAGGGCGCGGGTGATGACGGCGAGGCCGATTTAATTGAGTTGCAGGCTCGCTACCAGTGGCAGAATCTGACGCTGACTGCGCTTGCCGCCGAGTGGGATATTAACGGTACTAGCTTTGTTGCCAATGGCAGTGATAAGCAGGAAGGTCAGTATGTTGAGGCCTCTTACAAACTCACCCCCGCGGTTGGCGTATTTGTGCGTCAAGGCGAATGGGATAACCGCGCAAATAGTGGCGCTGATACTGAGATTGAGCAAATCGATGTGGGTGTTAACTATTGGCTGACCAAAAGCGTGGTTATTAAGGCCGACGTGTCTGAGCAAGACGGCGCGAAAGATGACGACTCAATCAACCTAGGTTTAGGCTGGAGCTTCTGATATTGGCCATTAGCCACTATAAAATGCCAAAACGACGCAGCGGGCTTATGCCCGCTGCTGTCATTTTTGGCGTGCTCTTAGTTTTACAGTGTATGGCGACACCGTTGGTACAGGCGGCCAGTGCCGGACAGTATTTAACGGTGGACGAATTTTTCGGCTTGGGTTTTGGTGATGACGCCGAGCCGGAGTCTAAGGTGTTTTGGTTAACGCCGGCGTTGAAGGCGCGAATAAAGGCGATTCGCGGTAAAGACTTCCCCTTGTTGCGGGTGCGTTATTGGCAACTGGGTTCGAGGACCGCGTGGATATTGGAAGAAATCGGCAAGGAGATGCCGATTACCATTGGCGTTGTCGTTGATTCGGGCGGCGCGAGACCAAGTGTGGCGCGAGTTGAGATTCTGGCCTTTCGCGAGAGTCGGGGGTGGGAGGTTCGGCACAGCTTTTTTACTGAGCAGTTTCGGGGTGCAGAGCTCGCTGAACGCGATGTATTAAGCCAGCATGTCGATGGTATCACCGGCGCTACTTTATCGGTTAGGGCGGTAAAACAAGTCACACTTATTGCATTACTCCTTGCAGATGCGGTACAAGCTTCAGCTGACATTAGCGCAGCGGAATAAGTAGTGAGCCCTTATCGTATTTTTAGAATGTTGTTATTGCGTTGGCATCGCCGTATTGGTGTGGTGGCAGCGCTTTTTGTTGTAGTGTTGGTTGTCACTGGCATTGCCATTAATCACAGCGACGACTGGGGGCTCGATAAAAAGCCTTTAAAACAAGGGTGGCTATTAAAGCACTACGGCATTCCCTCGCCGGTTCTGCGCAGCTTTCCTTTAAATAAACCCCTTAACAGCGGTGCTTGGTTGAGTCAGCTTGGTGATGGTCTCTATCTGGCGGAAACTCAAATTGGCAGTTGTGATAGCCCGTTATTAGGAGTGGTGGTGTTGCCAGACACGATTGCCGTGTTATGTGCTGGACGCCTACAGCTTTTTACTCCTGCGGGCGAGAAGCTCGACGATATTAGCGAGTCGCTGGGTTTGCCTCGCGGTGCGGAGGCCTTGGCGCTGGATGGTGAGGCAGTATTGCTGCGCACTCCCGCTGGCGTGATTGCTTTTGACCCCCGCAGCTTTATGTTTTCAGCCATGAGTGTTGAGGGCGTGGCTTGGGCCGCGCCAGCGCTGGCGCCGCCCATTATTCAACGCAGTCTTCTAGATCAGTATCGCGGCAGTGGTTTGAGCTGGGAGCGCCTGTTGCTCGATTTACACAGCGGCCGCTTGTTTGGCTCTATTGGCGTCTACATTATGGACTTGGCGGCAATTGCGTTACTTCTTATTGCGTTAAGTGGTGTCTGGGTTTGGGTGAGCAAACCCGGGCGCTGGAAGCGGCCATCGTAAGTCTAAGCAAGCCACCATTGGCCGGCGCAGCGCGGCAGTGCACGCTGGCGGTCAATGGCGATTTTACTCGTTCGTGCTACGGTCTAGCTTGTTATCCTTGGAGTGACCGTAATGAACACAACCCTGAAAATGTGGCGCAAGCTGTCGCCCTATCCCGCCGGTAAATGGACATTTTCCAAGGCGGTTTGTCTTAAAGCGCCGTACTTCGCAACAATTAAACCCTGCTTTGAAGAACTGGACGTTGGTCATGCGGTGGTGCGCATTAAAGAGCACCGGGCCATTCATAACCATATTGGCAGCGTACATGCGATTGCCTTGTGTAACTTGGCAGAGGTCTGCGCTGGCGTGGTGAGTATGGTGTCGCTGCCCGAGGGGATGCGCTGGATTCCTGCTGGTATGACCGTGCGCTACTTAGGTCGCGCCAAAGGTGTGTTGCGGAGTTACGCCACCATGCGTGAGATCGTGCCCGGCGAAAAAGGCTCAGTGCCGGTGATTGTCGAGGTGAAGAACGAAGCGGGCGAGGTGGTGTTTGATGCCGAGATCGCGATTCACGTGTCGCCAGCAAAATAGGCCGGGCGGCGGTCGACCGTTGTCCGCCGCAAAAAAAACGCATCTCTAACGTGTTCAGTTCCTGCCCCAAAACAGCACGACTCTGCGCAGTTTATGCCCGTTGATATCCCTCAGCCACGGTTTGCAACTTATCGGCGTTGGCCGAGCAGGTGATCTCGTAGGGCTGTTCGCCGTCTTGAATAAGCAGTATTAATCCACGCTATGTCATTGTTAAAAAATAAAATATCCCCGCAAATTTACAGCTAGTTTACGCTGCCAGAATACAAAACCTGTCCAACTGGCCAGCTTTGTGCATGCGCTGAAATAACCTGATCAGGTAGACAGGTTTTTCTGGGCGTGAATCCCAGCCTTGATATTTGAACTATTAACGAGGGGAAGCAACAATGTGTATCAAGTCATTTTTTATCGCCCTATGTGGTGCAGTGTGTTTGTCCTCCACGGCATCCGCTGAACAGCTTTGGAGCAATTTCAGTCTAAGTTACCTCAACGGTAGTGATTATGAAGTGGGGGACAATCAACGTGAGGTACTGACTGTAGAGCACGCCAGTGGTCATAGTTGGGGTGACACTTTTTTCTTCATGGATCATCTCACTTACTCCGACGAAACCGTGAGTAATTACTTTGAACTTTCACCGCGCTTGAGTTTGTCGTCCTTATTTGGCAGCGCGTTTAGCGCGGGGCCCTTGAAGGGCATACTCATTGCTACCACCTGGGAGGGTGGTGACAGTTTCAACAACTATCTTTATGGCGTCGGCTTTTCCTTTAACGTGCCGGGTTTTAAGTATTTTGATATTAATTTGTATCAGGCCAGCAATGATCTATGGGACAACGATGAGCAGCTGACTGTTACTTGGGGGCTGCCATTTGACATTGCTGGGGCAGGGTTTCTCTACGATGGCTTCCTTGATTACTCCACGTCCAGCGACACGAATGAAGCGGAAACTAATTTCACCTCGCAGCTGAAGTGGAATGCAGGAAAACTATTAGGCACTAAAGCGCCCGTGTATATCGGAATTGAATACGCCTACTGGACCAATAAGTTTGGGATTGACGGCGTTGACGAGGAAAATCTCTGCTTTCTATTGAAAGCCCACTTCTAGAGGACCGCTCATGGCTATTGAAGATACGGCGCCATCGGAGCTGATTTACGCTTTAGATGATAAGCCTAAAATTGTTACAGCCAGTTTTGCCGCCGTTCAGCATGTACTGGCCAGTTTCGTTGGCATTATTACACCGACGCTTATTATTGGTGGCGTGCTTGGTCTTGGGGCATATGTGCCCTACCTAATCAGTATGGCTTTGATAGTGTCGGGTGTTGGTACTTTCATTCAAGCGCGTCGCCCCTTTGAGGTTATTGGCACGGGAATGATTTGTGTGCAGGGCACCAGCTTTGCTTTTTTAGGCGCGGTGCTCACCGCTGGCTTTATCGCCAAGGCGAAAGGCGGCGGCCCAGAGGAAATCCTATCGCTGATTTTTAGTATCTGCTTTTTAGGAGCATTTGTCGAAATTATACTCAGTCAGTTTATGCATCGACTTACTCGAATCATCACGCCGCTGGTCACTGGTATTGTTATTACCATTATTGGTGTGAGTCTGATTAAAGTGGGTATGACAGACTTAGCGGGTGGATTTAAGGCTGACGATTTTGGTGATTTAAGCAATGTGGGTTTAGGCCTCTTGGTGTTGCTAATTATTATTGCCTTGAATGGATCTTCGAACCAGTGGCTGCGCTTGTCTGCAATTGTGGTGGGTTTAGCCATTGGTTTTGTGGTGGCGGGCTTTATGGGACGGCTGGATTTTTCGCATCTTGGGAGTCTGCCTATTGTCAGTATCCCCATTCCGTTTCGCTTTGGTTTTAGTTTCGATTTTGCGGCTTTTTTACCGGTTGCCTTAATTTATGTTATTACCACGATTGAGTCGACTGGGGATATCACGGCAAACTGCCTGATCTCTAAGCAGGCGATCAGTGGCGACACCTACCTAAAGCGTATCAAGGGCGGTGTGCTCGGCGACGGCATTAACTCGGCGCTGGCGGCGATGTTCAATACCTTTCCCAATACCACTTTTAGTCAGAACAACGGTGTGATTCAGCTTACTGGCATTGCCAGTCGTCATGTCGGTATGTACATCGCGGGCATACTCATTTTACTTGGTGTGTTCCCAGTCATCGGCGGGGTCTTGCAGCAAATTCCTAAGCCCGTATTGGGCGGCGCTACCCTAGTAATGTTTGGCACCGTGGCGGCGGCAGGGGTAAGGATATTGGCCAGCGAGGATCTGGATCGCCGTAAAATGTTAATTATGGCGGTGGCATTTGGGGTGGGTTTGGGAGTCAGTATGGTGCCGGGGGTGTTCGACGCGGCGCCTAAATGGGTTGGCAATGTCTTTGGTTCACCGGTAACCACTGGTGGACTTGCGGCGATCATACTTAGCTTGATCTTGCCCGGGGCGCGTCACGAGGCGGTCAGCGGTCACACCGCGTAAACAAGGAACGGAGCACTTCAGCGCGATTGCAGTGAACGCGGGTAGTCGAGGTGTTGTCTTGGCTGAAAAAGTTGATTGCAGTGGATATGCAGTATGACCTTAACTCAAGACAACACTGGGGTATAATGGTTGGCGGGCAACCCCGCTGAACCTAAACCATAATGAAGAGCCTGTTATGCTGTTGGACATTGTATCGCACCGTAATGACAAACCTGCTGGGCGTATCCGTCAGCACAATGAGCAGCTGATCCTGTCTGCCGCCGAGGAAGAGTTTGCCAAAAATGGGTTCAAGGGTGCGACAATGAACAATATCGCTGAACGCGCAGGTTTGCCAAAATCCAATATCCACTATTACTTTAAAAATAAACTGCAACTCTATGCGGAAGTCCTAAGCAATATTATCGACCTTTGGGACGGTGCCCTGAACGAACTTGATGCCAATGAAACACCGGCGACGGCTCTGCGTGCCTATATCGCGACCAAGATGCATTTTGCCCAAGAGTATCCCTTGGCCTCAAGAGTCTTTGCCAAGGAAATTTTATCTGGCGCACCGCGACTAAATGATTATTTTAATGACGAATACCAAGATTGGTTTGAACGCAAAACTGAGGTATTTCGTTTGTGGGCGGCACAGGGGAAAATTGACCCTATTGAACCCGCGTATATTATTTTTCTCATTTGGAGCGCCACCCAGCACTACTCCGATTTTGATGTTCAGATTACCTCTGCAATGGGGATTAAAAAACTGGGTAAAGCGGAGTTTGCGGCGGCTACCGAGGCTTTGTCGCGGGTGATTATCCGTGGCATAGGCGCTGAGGATGTTGTAGCCGTGACCTAGACGGCTAGTGCTCCAATAGCTGTAATAGCGGAATTGATAATTAATAAATAGTGCCAAATTAGTGCGCTACAATGTTTTGTGCTTTTTTGTGGTGCCACTTAACTCCCCTTGTCCTATGTCGCTATAGATTGTTACTGATAGCGTGACTGGCTGCGGTCATTAAAAGCGCGTGGCGATAGCGTGCTTTCCCTCCTTAATTTATTGTTTTAAAAGGAAAATTCTGTCTTTATTGGTCGTGTTGCGGCGGCTGTTTCCCCCTTTGTAGTGTCGCTTACAAGCATAAAACCTGTCTGGGTGGACAGGTTATTGCATGCAAGACAACAGGCAAGCTGTCAGTGTGCTATCGGCGACTGCGCTTGCTTTTCAGGGAGCGCGCTGGCAGTGGGCTCACACGCAACACTGGGCAATTCCGTCGGGTGTCAATAGGGGGATGCGATGAGCACAGCGCAGTATATAGACAGGCATTTGCCGGCTAATGGGGACGAGTTATTGCAATTCCCTTCGCGGTTGGCGCTTCGGGGGATCAGCAAGCAATATCCTGGCTGCTTGGCTAATGACAGCATTGACCTCGATATCCCACCGGGGGAGATACATGCTTTGCTGGGGGAGAATGGCGCAGGTAAAAGCACGCTGATGAAAGTGATCTACGGCTTGGTTAAACCTGATGCCGGTGAAATTTATTGGCGTGGGAAATCGGTGCGTATTAGCGACCCCAGCCATGCCCGTAGATTAGGCATTGGCATGGTATTTCAGCATTTTTCCCTATTTGAAACCCTCACGGTCACTCAGAATATCGCTTTAGCACTGGGCACCCCTGCTAAGGAAATGCGGGCACTGGGGGAACGGATCAGCAACGTGTCGGCAAGATATGGTATGAGATTGAATCCTGATCGCCTGGTGCACACCTTGTCTATCGGTGAGCGCCAGCGGGTGGAAATTGTGCGCTGTTTGGTACAAGACATTCACTTGCTGATTTTGGATGAGCCGACTTCGGTGCTTACGCCCCAAGAGGTGAATACTTTGTTTGTCACGCTGCGTCAGCTCGCCACTGAGGGCTGCAGTATTCTGTTTATTAGCCACAAGCTGCACGAGGTCAGAGCACTGTGCCAGAAGGCCACGGTATTGCGGGCCGGGCGGGTGTCTGGCGCTTGTGTGCTAGGGGTGGAAACCACCTCATCAATTGCGCGGATGATGGTGGGCGACAGTACACCGATTTCAACCACTTACACTAAAGTGCGTGCCGAAACGCCGTTCCTCTCGGTGGTGGGGCTCAATAAAGCCACTCATGACCCCTTTGGCACGACCCTGAAAAACCTTGCCTTTGAGGTGCGTCGCGGTGAGATTCTCGGCATTGCCGGTGTTGCTGGCAATGGGCAGGAGGAGTTGCTGGCCGCGCTCAGTGGCGAGGAACCGGTGAAAAACGGCGACAGTATTTGCCTGCCAGATGCAGCCATAGGTCATCTGCCCCCCGATGCGCGCCGCCGTATGGGGGTGGCTTTTGTACCGGAAGAGCGTCTGGGCCGAGGTGCCGTGCCGGATATGAATCTGCGCGAAAATGGCTTGCTCACGGGTTTTATGCAGGGCTTAGTTCGGCGGGGCATGGTTCAGTCAGAGAAGGTTGTGACGTTTGCCGATCAGATTATTACCCGCTTTAAGGTTAAGGCTGCGGGTAGTCACAGCGAGGCGCGCAGCTTGTCTGGGGGCAACCTACAAAAATTTATTATTGGCCGCGAGGTTCTGCAAAACCCTAAGCTGCTGATTACTGCCCACCCCACCTGGGGGGTTGATATCGGCGCGGCGGTGGCTATTCACGAGGCTTTGATTGGTCTGCGAGATCAGGGGGCATCTATTCTGGTGGTGTCGGAGGATATTGACGAATTATTTCAGATATCCGATCGCATTTGCGCGATTTTTGATGGCCGTATGTCGCCCCAGAAAGCCACCGCAGAGACCACCATCGAAGAGGTGGGGCGCTGGATGGCTGGCGATTTTGACTATGGCGAGGACGCAGGCAGCGCAGCGTCGCAAGTATCAAAGGAGATTCAGCCATGCTGATTATGGAGCGCCGACCTGAACCCTCGCGCTGGATGTCGTACCTGTCGCCAGTACTGGCGGGTTTGCTAACGCTGCTTACCGGCGCACTGGTGTTCAGTCTCTTGGGGCAGCCGCCACTGCATGCGCTTAAAACATTTCTGATTACGCCGATTGCCGATGCCTATGGCCTGGCAGAACTTTGCGTTAAGGCGGCACCGATACTGCTCTGTGCCTTAGGCCTGGCGGTGGCTTATCGCGCCAATGTTTGGAATATTGGCGCTGAGGGGCAATTGTTGATGGGTGGTTTGGCGGGCAGCGCGCTGGCGGTGCAGTTTACCGACAGTGATAGCGCGTGGCTGCTACCGGCGGTATTGCTCTGCGGCATATTGGCGGGCATGGTGTGGGCGGGGCTGGCGGCACTATTGAAAACCCGCTTTAACACCAATGAAATTCTTACCACCATTATGCTCAACTATATTGCGTTTAATCTGCTGCAGTATTTTGTCCACGGCCCTCTCAAAGATCCCCATGGCTATAATTTCCCGGAATCCGCGGTTTTTGCCGACGCCGCGCGCCTGCCTATTTTGGTGGATGCAACGCGGGTCCATCAGGGAACTGTTATTGCACTGTTTGTCGGCGCTGCCGTCTGGCTGCTGATGGGCCGCAGTTTTCTCGGTTTTCAGATCCGCGTATTGGGGCGCGACAGCCGCGCGGCGCGCATGGCCGGTTTTAGCGAAAAACATCTGATTTGGTTGGTATTTCTGATTAGCGGTGGTTTGGCTGGACTGGCGGGGGTGGCCGAAGTGGCGGGCCCCATCGGTCAATTAGTGCCCAATATTTCACCGGGTTACGGCTACGCTGCCATTATTGTTGCTTTTCTTGGTCGTCTCCACCCGGTGGGGGTGTTACTGGCTAGCTTGCTGATGGCGCTACTGTTTATGGGCGGTGAAATGCTGCAAATAGAACTGAATTTGCCGCTGGCGTTAACGGGAATGTTCCAAGGCATGCTGCTCTTTTACTTATTGGCCTGTGATGCCCTGATTGTATATCGCCTGCGCTGGCACAGAAAACTGCCGGTGCCGGCCACTGTTGTTACGTCCTGAGGGAGAATATCTGTGGATAGCGATCTTATTTACAATGTGTTGCAGGCCGCGGTGCGCACGGGTACGCCGCTGTTGTTGGTGGCCTTGGGTGAAACCGTCTGTGAAAAAAGCGGTGTGCTCAATTTGGGCCAAGAAGGTATGTTGCTGGTGGGGGCTGTCGCTGGTTTCATCACCACGTTATTAACCGGAAATTTACTGCTGGGCTTTCTCTGCGCCATTTTGGCCGGGGTGCTGATGTCGATGTTATTCGCCGTGCTGAGCTTGCATCTCAATGCTAACCAATACGCCAGCGGTTTGGCGCTGACTATCTTTGGTACTGGCCTATCGGCGTTTATCGGCGCCAATTACGTAGGCAGGCCGGTGACCGGTCTTGAGCCTATTGTTATTCCCATACTCAGTGAGATTCCGCTGATCGGTGGCGCCTTGTTCCGCCAAGACTTTGTTGTCTATTTGTCTTTTGCAATGACCGGTTTACTGTTCTGGTTTTTTAAGGCATCGCGTATGGGGCTGATTGTTAAAGCGGTGGGCGAGAGCCCCGACTCTGCCAACGCCATTGGCTTGCCGGTGCTGCGCACTCGCTATTTGGCGGTGACTTTTGGTGGCGCCATGGCAGGCTTAGCTGGCGGCTATCTGTCCTTGGCTTACACGCCGCTGTGGGCGGAAAATATGAGTGCGGGGCGGGGCTGGATTGCCCTCGCACTGGTGGTGTTTGCCAGTTGGCGTATTGAACGAGTCATGCTGGGGGCCTATTTGTTCGGGCTGGCCAGCATTCTGCATCTCGTTGCACAAGGCCTTGGTTTGGCTTTTTCGCCCAGTTTGCTGGCCATGTTGCCCTATATTGCCACCATCGTGGTGCTGGTGCTGTTGTCGAGTAACCCGACCCGTAACCGCCTTTATGCGCCAGTCTCGCTGGGTCAGCCGTTTTATAAATCCTCATAGGGGTGGCGTGTGACTCGTTTGTGGATAAAGCAGCCCTTGGCCATACTAAGCGAAGGCGAAGCCAGTGACGGCTTGGTTATTGAAGAGGGCCGCATTATTGAAATGCTGGGCGCAGGGCAGGCGCCGCTTACGCCCTGTGATGAGGTCTTTGATGCCCGTGAACACGTCGTGGTGCCAGGCTTGGTGAATTGCCACCATCATTTTTATCAGACCTTGACGAGGGCGGTACCGGCGGCGCTAAACAAAGAATTATTCCCTTGGCTGCAAACGCTGTATCCCATTTGGTCAGGGCTTAGCGAGGAGATGATCGAGGTGTCCAGCAGCTTAGCGCTGGCAGAGCTATTGGCGTCGGGCTGCACTACCGCCGTCGATCATCACTATGTCTTTTCCGATGCCCTCGCCCAGGCTATTGATGTTCAAGTAGCGGTGGCGCAGCGCCTAGGTATTCGGGTTACCTTGACACGTGGTTCGATGTCGCTGGGACAGGACGATGGTGGCCTGCCGCCGCAGTCGGTGGTACAGAGCGAGGCGCAGATCATCGACGATAGTCTGCGGCTCATACAACACTACCATGACGCTGGCGCTGGCGCGATGACCCGGATTGCGCTGGCGCCTTGTTCGCCGTTCTCCGTTAGTCGCGAGATCATGCGCGAAAGCGCGGTTCTCGCCGAACAGTACGGTGTTGGTCTGCATACCCATTTGGCCGAGACACTGGACGAAGAGGCGTTTTGCCTACAGCAGTTTGGCATGCGCACGGTGGATTATTTGGCCTCGGTCGGTTGGTTAAAAAAGGGAAGTTGGCTGGCTCACGGCATTCATTTTGACGACGCTGAAGTGCAGCGCTTGGGTGCGGCCGGCGTTGGTATTTGCCATTGCCCCTCGTCCAATATGGTGTTGGCATCGGGCATCTGTCGAAGCTTAGAGTTGGAAGCCGCGGGCTGTCCGTTAGGCTTGGGGGTGGACGGTTCCGCTTCGAATGACGGCTCCAATATGATCAGTGAAGTGCGCCAAGCCATGTTGTTGCAGCGCTTGCGCTACGGGGCGGCTCGGGTTAGCCATTTTGATGCCTGGCGCTGGGCTACCGCGGGAGGCGCGGCGGTGTTGGGGCGGGAGGATATTGGTGCCATTGCCGTGGGCAAGCAAGCTGACTTGGCCTTGTTCAAACTCGATGAAATGCGGTTTTCTGGCAGCCATGATCCCTTGGCGGCGCTGCTGCTGTGCGGTGCCCAGCGGGCAGATCGAGTGCTGGTGGCCGGCGAGTGGCGGGTGATTGATGGCGCTATTTTGGGTCTGGATTTGCCGCGATTGCTGCATAAACACGGTCGCCTAGCGCGTCGTTTGCTTGCTGCAAGCTAGTAAGTCTTGGTTTGTTGGCTGCCTTTTCGCGCACGGCGGCAGCAGTGCTGCATCAGTTTGGCGCAGGGTATTTTTAGCTGCAGAATAAGTTGTTTTCTAGGGTCTTGAAAAGTAATGATTATTTTAAAAGCTGTCAAGTTGGTCAGGTTTTTGCTATTAAAAACCTGATCGACTGGACAGGTATTCGAATCTGCATTATTAACACTGCGAGTTGGAGCACAGAACAGATGAATTATTCGAGGATAAAAACTTGGCTACTGGCGACAGCGGCGATCTTAGTGTGTGGCTTTACTGGGCTTTCTGCCCATGCTGACGAGCCCTTTAAAGTGGCCTTTGTCTATGTAGGCCCGATTGGTGACCATGGCTGGAGCTATCAGCACGATCAGAGTCGGGTTGCTCTAGAGGAACATTTTGGCGACAAGGTGAAAACCACCTACGTGGAAAATGTTCCCGAAGGCGCAGATGCCGAGCGGGTGATCCGCAATTTGGCCAAATCTGGTAACAAGGTGATTTTTACCACCTCTTTTGGCTTTATGAACCCCACTGCCAAAGTGGCCAAAATGTTTCCCAAAACCGTGTTTTTACACGCCACCGGCTATAAGTTGGGCAAAAATTTAGGCACGTATTTGTCGCGCACCTATGAAGGTCGCTATATCGCCGGTTATGTAGCTTCGCAGGTAACCAAAACCAACAAAATCGGCTATATCGCATCTTTCCCTATCCCTGAAGTGATACGCGATATTAATGCGGTGCAGCTGGCACTGAGTAAATATAATCCTGAAGCGGAGTTAAAAGTAGTGTGGGTGAATACTTGGTTTGACCCAGGTAAAGAAGCCGATGCTGCCAATGCTATGATGGATCAGGGCGTGGATGTCATTCTTCAGCACACCGACAGCCCCGCTGCAATGCAGGCAGCGGAGCGCCGAGGTAAATACGCCGTCGGTCAAGCCTCTGATATGTCTCATTTTGGGCCCAATGCCCATTTGATGTCGGTTATCGACGACTGGAGCTGGTACACCATTCACACTGTGCAGAGTGTGATGGAGGGTAACTGGAAATCTGAGGATTTTTGGGGTGGTATGAAAGAAGATATGATCTTGGTACCCAGTTTCGGTCCCGCTGTGCCTGAGGCAGTCGCCGCCCATGCGAATGAGTTGATTACCACCATAAAGGACGGTTCCTTTAGCCCCTTTACCGGGCCAATTAAGGACCAGTCCGGCGAGATAACCGTGCCTGCGGGCGAGGTGATGGCTGATAAGGATCTAGCGGGCATGAATTATTATGTTGAAGGGGTGGAGGGCAGTATTCCCCATTAACGCTTTCCTGAACGGGGCTGGGCGCAGTGCTGAATGCTTGACTTTACTCGGCGGCTGCCGCCCGCTCGGTTTTAGGTGTTCGTTTAATCATATTGTGGTGTTTCGCTGCTTGAGTGATGAACATCGCAGATGATTTAGCAAAATGCACAGAAAGGAGTAGCTCAAAACGCCATGCAAGAAATACCACTTGTTTCCATTGCTGGCCTCGTCGACGGGAGCTCTGAGCGGCGTCAGCAGATTGCTGATCAAATAGGGCGCGCCTGTCGCGAGGTCGGCTTTTTTTACATCAGCGATCATGGCCTGCCCACGGCCATGATGACCCAATTATTTGAGGAGGCACGGCGTTTTTTTGCGCTAACTGTGGCGGAAAAACAACAGCTCTCTATTAAGCGCTCACCCCATAACCGCGGTTATATCGGCTTGGCAGATGAAAGGCTCAACCCCGAGGCGGGTGCAGATATGAAAGAGGCCTTTAATATTGGTGTCGATCTTGCCGAAGACCACCCCGACGTATTGGCGGGCAAGGCGTTTCGGGGCAGTAATTTTTGGCCAGCACTGCCGGGCTGGCGAGGGCTTATGTTGGATTACTTTGCGGCTTGTCTTGCACTCGGGCGCACCGTGCATTGCGGCCTCAGTCTCGACCTCGGCTTGCCTGAACAGTTTTTTGAACAGCACCTCGACAACCCTATTGCCACCCTGCGGTTATTGCACTATCCCGCTTCTGCTGGCCAGGTCAGGCGGCGAGATGGTGGCGCGGGTGCCCACACGGACTATGGCAATATTACTCTATTGGCCACCGATGGGGTGTCGGGTTTAGAGGTGTTAACTCGGCAGGGTGAGTGGATTGACGCGCCCAGTATTCCCGGTGCTTTTATTTGCAATATAGGCGACTGTTTAATGCGCTGGAGCAATGATACATATGTCTCGACAGCCCATCGCGTTAGGCCACCCGAGCGCGAACGCTATTCCATCGCATTTTTTCTTGAGGTTAACCCCGATTCCCAGATTGACCCGCAGCATATTTTCCCGGATCAGCCGCCTAAATACCCGCCGGTGAGCTGCGCCGATTATCTGCGCGGGCGTCTGGATGCCACCTATGATCACCGTCAGCAGCCGTGATGAGAGTGGCTGTTTCAGCCGGTGTTCAGCAGGCAAAAATTATCCACATCAACCAGGCCTTGGTCGGTAATTTTTAGGTGGGGTATCACCGGTAGTGCCAGAAAGGCCAGCTGCAAAAACGGCTCGGGCAGACTACAACCCAGCGCCTGCACCGCATCGCGCAGCGCGGCTAGCTGTTGATGGACGGTTTCATAGGGCGCCAGACTCATCAACCCAGCTACTGGCAGGGGCAATTCCTCTATTATTTGACCGTCTAAAGCAATGGCAAAGCCGCCGCCGATGTCAATTAGACGGTTGACGGCCACGGCCATATCGTCGTCTTGGCTGCCCAGCACGCAAAGATTGTGGCTGTCGTGGCCTACCGATGAGGCTAGGGCGCCGCGCAGTAGGCCAAAGCCCTGTACAAAGCCGCGACCGATATCCCCAGAGTGACCGTGGCGCTCCAGGACACAAACTTTGAGAATGTCCCGACGAGTGTCGGCCTGATAGTAGCCGTCACGAATCTGTGGTGGCAGGCGGCGGTGATCGGTGACAATACTGCCCGCATTAACGCCAATTACCGCGATAGTGCTGTCGCCCGTGGTGGCGGGCATCAGGAAGTCCCGTGGCCTAACGATGGCGCGCTTGACGCTGTTTAGGCCCACTGGGTCGATGGTTTGGCGCTGGGCAAATAGCTCAGGGCTGACTAGTCTTCCCGCCGAGACAACGCTGTGAACTTCGCAGCATCGGTAGTCGGAGAGCAAGACCAAATCCGCGCGTTTGCCCGGTGCCACTAGACCGCGGTCGCGCAGGCCGAAGGCGCGGGCTGCCGACCACGTGGCAGCGCGGTAGGCGTCCCCCTCGGCAATGCCCAGCGCAATAGCGCGGCGAATCAGGTAGTCGAGATGGCCCTGTTCGGCGATATCCAGTGGATTGCGGTCGTCGGTGCAAAAGGCCATGGCGTTGGATGTGCGGGCATCTAATAAAGGAGCCAGCGCGGCGAGATCCTTAGACACGGTACCCTCGCGAATTAATACATGCATACCCTTGCTCAGCTTCTCGCGGGCCTCCTCGGCGGAGGTGGTTTCGTGGCAGGTACAAATACCGCAGGCCAGATACGCATTGAGATTTTTGCCCCGCACCAAGGGCGCGTGGCCGTCGATATGCCAGCCCTGAAACGCCGCGAGCTTGTCTAATACTTGGGGGTCTTTGGCCAGTAGGCCGGGGTAATTCATAAACTCGGCGAGGCCAATCACGCTGGGGTGATCTCGCAGCGCCACTAGGTCGGCGGCGCTAAGGCGGGCACCGGCGGTTTCCAGCTCGGTGGTGGGCACGCAGGACGACAGCTGAACGCGCAGATCCAGGCAGCTCTGCTCGGCGCAGCGCATAAAATACTGAATGCCCTCGCTGCCCAGTACATTGGCAATTTCGTGGGGGTCGCAAATTGCGGTGGTGGTGCCGCGGGGGAGCACGCAGCGGTCAAATTCCAATGGTGTTACCAAACTGGATTCGCAGTGCACATGGGTGTCGATAAAGCCCGGTACCACCGTCAGGTCGCTGCCGTCGATCTCTTTTACGCCGTGGTAGGACTCCTGAGTGCCGACAATGCGGTCGCCGCAGATGGCAATATCGCCGTGGAACAATTTACCGCTGATCACCTCTAGAAAACGAGTGTTGCGAATGACCAGGTCGGCGGGTGTTCTGCCTAGGGCTTGGTCGATAATTCGCGCGATATGCTGAGCGTTGGCCATGCTATTTTCTCACGTGTACTTTTTGTTTACGGCGTTGCTTGCTGTAGCCACTGGCCGAGGGTCGCCCGTTCTGCGTCGCTCATCTCGGTTTTGTTCATAAAGGGCATGTCGCGACTGTTAATGGCGCGGGCCCGAATACGCGGCGCCCATTGCCGAATTTCGGCGAGAGTGTCGAGCATGACCCCGGCGGGGGCAACAGTAAACATCTCATCGTGGGGCGCGGCGCTGTGACAGCTGCTACAGTGCTGCTGCACAATGCTCAGCGCCTGTTGGTCGCTGACCAGCGCTTGATCTGCATCCACGGCGGGCAGCGGCGCGGGTGCCATCGCCCACGCTAATAAAATTACGGCGATGGCCGCGCTGACCAGAATGCTGGGCCGAACAACACCCTTGTGCCTGAGGTTGAAAAAGTGTCTGGTCCACGCGCCAATCAGCAGAATGGCCAGTAGCACCGCCCATGCGTGGGGATGGCCGTAGGTCATGGGGTAGTGGTTGCTGATCATCAGGAACAGCACGGGCAGGGTAAGGTAGTTATTGTGTACTGAGCGCAGCTTGCTGGCCTTGGCGTGTTTGGGGGCTGGCGGCCGGCCTGCGGCCACGGCGGCGACGAGGGCGCGCTGCCCAGGCATGATCACAAAAAACACATTGGCGGCCATGCAGCTGCCAATTAATGCGCCAATGTGCAGGTAGGCGGCGCGGGCGCTGAAGATCTGGCCCAGCCCCCAGCTGAGGCCGGTGATAAAGGCGAGCAGCACTCCGGCCAGCAGCCAGCTATTGTTGGCCAGCGGGCTTTTACAGAGAAGGTGGTAGATCAGCCAGCCACCAATGAGGGTTGTCAGGCTGATGGCAATGGCCTGCCAAGGCTGTAAGACCAGCTTGCTATTGTCAATGAGATAGCTGTTGGCGCCGACATAGAACATGAGGCTTAACAGCAGGAAACCGCTGATCCAAGTGCTGTAGGCCTCCCATTTAAACCAGTGCAGATGGGTGGGCATTTCCGGGGGCGCCAGCTGGTATTTGCCCACTTCGTAAAAGCCGCCGGCGTGGATGGACGACAACTGGCCGGCGAGGCCCTTTTGTTTGTTCTCCGCCGAGGCTTCCTCTAGCGAGTTGTCTAGCCACACAAAGTAGAATGACGCGCCAATCCAGGCGATGCCGGTGATCAGATGTATCCATCTAAGCAGTAGGTTTAACCAGTCCAAGGTGTAGGCGCTCATCGTGTTTCTCCGTCGCGGTGGTGGACACAGCAGCCCATGGCATAACTGCATTCAATGACTCGGTCGTCACCTAGGGTATTGAGCATAAACAGCCGCTCTTTTAATGTTGGGCAATATTGGCTGCGAAACTGCAACAGTGGGGTGGCGTGTAAGTCGAGGACAATGCAATCGGCCTCGTTGCCCGGCAGAAAATTGCCGACGGTGCCCTCTAAGTCTAAGGCTCTAGCACCGCCGAGGGTGGCGTGGTAGAGGGCCTGGAAGGGTTCTAAGGTGGCGCCGCGCAGTTGCTGTATTTTATAGGCTTCGTCCATGGTTTTAAGCATGGAAAAGCTGGTGCCACCACCCACGTCGGTGCCGAGTCCGATGTGTACACCGTGCGCCCGTAGCTGCTCTAGATTGATCAGACCTGAGCCCAGAAAGAGGTTGGAGGTTGGGCAGTGGGCGACGGCCGCGCCGCTTTCGCCCAGCCGCTGGCACTCGCCTGCGCTGAGGTGAATGCCGTGGGCAAAGACGCTGCGGCGACTGAGCAGCCCGGCGCGATCGTAGACGTCGAGGTAGTTTTTCGCCTCGGGAAACAGTGTTGCCACCCACGCCATTTCGTCGCGGTTTTCTGACAAGTGGGTGTGCAGGTAGAGGTCGTCGAACTCCTTGAGCAGGGCGCCGGCGCTCAGCAGTTGCTGCTCGCTGCTGGTGGGGGCGAAACGCGGCGTGACCGCGTATTGCAGGCGATCGACGCCGTGCCAGCGGCGGATTAAGTCTCGGGATTGGCTGAGGCTACTGGCGGCGGTATCGCAGAGCTCAGGTGGGGCGTTGCGATCCATCATTACCTTGCCGGCAATCATCCGCAGCCCCAGTGCTTGGGCCTCATTAAAAAATGCGTCCACCGACTCGGGGTGCACTGTGGCAAATACCAGCGCGGTGGTGGTGCCGTTGCGCAGTAATTCTTTAAGAAAAATACGCGCAATTTGGCTGGCGTATTCAGGGTCGCCAAACTGCATTTCGGTGGGGAAGGTGTAGGTTTGCAGCCAGCTCAGGAGTTGCTTGCCATACGCGGCTATCATCTCGGTTTGGGGGTAGTGAATATGAGTGTCGATAAAGCCTGGAATAATTAAGTGATGTGGGAAATGCTGTAGTGGCAGGTCGGCGGGCAGCTGTGCCAGCAGTCCAGCCGCGTCGCCCACCGTGCGGATATAGCCGTTTTCGATCCACAATATACCGTCATCAAGGCTTTGCCAGGCGGCTTCGCCATGCATTGCTGGGTCATCTAAAAAATGCAGTATTTGGCCGCGTAGCGCCCTAGAATTACTCATGGGAATATCTCCGCTGACGACAGGGTGAAGGGCGTGTGCAGGGCTTGCTCGTCGCAGTTGGGATCCTCGCCGACACGGTCGATCACCAGAAAATCACTGACCGTATTGAGCGCCAAGCTAAAGTGGTGCCAAGTGCCGGTGTGATAATTCACCCCTTGGTCGGGCCGAGCCAGAAATACCCGAATGGCGGTTTCGTCCAGCTCCCCAGCGGGTGCGACTACCAGTAGGTAGGGTTCGCTACCGAGGGGTACAAAGGCCTGGCTAGACAGGGGGTGGCGCTCCAGCTGAGTGATGGTCAGCGGCAGCGGCAGCGGTGTGCTGCGGAAAATACTCACCGCGGCGCGGCCGTTATTGGCGGTCAATTCCAGCGTCGCCAAATCGTGGTAACGCTCGCTGTGGCCGCGATTAATTGGGTAGTGTCGAGCTGCATCAGCGACCGAAATAATATCGCCAAAGGCACGAAAAGCCGCTGAGCTCAGGGGTTCAATGATTTTGTGCATTTAACTGCCTCGGTAGGTCGAATAGCCATAGGGGCTGAGTAACAGTGGGATATGGTAGTGACTGCCGCTGTTGTCGACGACAAAAACGATGTCTACCGAGGGGTAAAAAGCCGCCAGACCACGCGCTTCGAAATAGGCGCCGGTCTCAAAACACAGGCGGTAGCTGCCTGCAGTTAATACCCGCTGTTTGGGCAATAGCATCGGTGCTCGGCCGTCGTCGTTGCTGAGGCCGTGGCCGATTTCCTGCCATTCCCCAGCCTTGAGCTGCTGGAGGCTCAGTTTGACCCCCGCGGCGGGCTGACCCATGGCGGTGTCGAGAATATGGGTGGTGATCTGGCTCATAGTGCTCACCTTATGAAAATTGTTTGTTGAGGCGCAGGGCGGTAATTTTGCCCTGCTCTTCGGCCGCGATTTGCAGTTCCTGCACTCGGCTATTCGCCAGTCGCTCGCTGAGTAGGGCCAGCATTTGCGCGGCACTTTTACCGGTGGCGCAGACAATAAAAATAAAGCCGTTGCGTTCAATATAGCGCTGATTACCCTCGCAGAGAGCTGTGAGTACGGCTTCCTCGGCGTTGTTTACCGCAGACTGTTCACCAGCCGCGAGGGTCTTGGTGCTGGCGTATTTCTCACGGAGGCTGTCGACATTGCCGATTTGCGGATGGGCGAGAAAGGCCTCCAGCAAATCGGCTTCGGTCATGCTTGCCCATATGTGCTCGGCGGCGTTTAGCAGGGTGGCGAGGTCGGTGTAGGGGCGGCCTTCGACCATGGCTTGTGCCCAGCGCTTGGCGGCGCAGCATTGGCTGATCAGCTGCTCTGCTTGCGCTGCCGGTAGGGCGTTGAAATGGGCGAGACGTGGCTGTTCGCTCATGACTGTGCTGCTTTGTGGCCGGTGTCTGGGTAGGCGAACACCCGCAGCCGGCTGACGCCACCGTCGGGAAAAATATTCAAGCGGACGTGGCTGAACAAGGCCTCGGTAGCGAGCAACTCGCGCTGGAAAACATGTTCGCGGTGGGCTTGTACCGGCGTGCCGGCAATGACTGGCGTCCACGGAATATCCTCAGCGCTTAGGTCTTCACGATCGCTCATGGTCCCCTCGAGGGAGATTCGCTCGGGATAGTTTCCCTTGAAATGACAGGTGTCGACGACCACTCTGCCCAGCTTGCCTGGACTGGCGAGTTTGATAATCACCCAGTCGTTACCCGCTCCGCGGCGGCGCCGTGTTTCCCAGCCATCGCCCATATTGATGCCCCGCCCAGGTGCGAGCAGATTATTCATGGGACTGAAAAACATATCTGAGCAGGCAATGGCGCGGCCGCCGTTGGCGCAGGCCGCGAGGTCCACCAATTCATTGGGCAGTAACGACGACCAGTCGACCTGCGGCTCGCCATAGATTCGCAGCCGCGCCACGCCGCCGTCGGGGAAGATGTTCAAGCGCAGGTGGGTCCAGTTGTCAGTTCCCGTCACGCTGCTCTCAGGCGCAAAATTATTTCGGCTGTGGGGCCGCACTGGGCTTTTGGCCACCAAGGTCTGCCATACCGTATTGCTATTGGGTGTGGGCTCGTTGCAGCAGCAGGCGTCAATGGCAATATGGCTGGGGGCATTGCCTTTAAAAAAGCGGGTGTCGACGTCGATAGCGCAGATGCGACCGGGAATGCCCAGTTGCAGCAGGCACCAGTCGTGACCCTCGCTGCGGCGGCGCCGGGTTTCCCAGCCGTCCATCCATTTGCCGCGGTCGGTGTATTTGTCCTCAATAAAAACGGGCTCGCTGCGTTTGAGTAGATTGCTGGCCTGGGCAAAGAACTCGTCATTGCAGTCTAAAACTTGACCGCCATAGCGCTCGCTGAGGAGGTCGATGTGGGTCAGTGACCAGGGGCTTGTGGGCGTGGTTTCGCTTGTGCTCATAATTCCTCGTTTTGCGATGTGTCGCTGGTGCTGGCGTGATGTTGTTTGCGTAAAATGCTGCGGCCTTGGGCTTTGCCCACGTAGTTGTCGGCGCGGTAAATAGCGGCGCCCCGCAGCCACGTTTCGGTGACCCTACCGCGTAGCACTTTGCCGATATAGGGGCTAATTTTGTGCTTGTGGCGGATGCTGTCGGCGCTCACCGTGTGTTGCTGTTGATCGTTGAAAAAACAAAAGTCGGCATCGTAGCCCTCTGCGATACAGCCTTTTCGGCCACTTAGGCCAATCAGCTCGGCAGGGTTTTGCGCCATCAGCAAGGCGATGTCGCTGAGGGTGAAGCCCCGGCTCTGGCCCTCGGTCCAGATTAGGCTGAGCCCAAATTGCAGGGCCGAAATACCGCCCCAGGCGTTTTCGATGTCCCCTGATTCAATGTTCTTAAGTTGCGGGGTGCAAGGACTGTGGTCGGAGACGATACAGTCGATGACGCCGTCTTTGAGCGCCTGCCAAAGCTGGTTGCGGTTGGCATTCTCGCGGATTGGTGGGCAACATTTGAACAGGGTCGCGCCGTCGGGAATTGCCTCTGCCCAGAGGGTGAGGTAGTGAGGGCAGGTTTCCACCGAGAGCTGCAGGCCCGCAGCGCGGGCCTCGGCGATCATCGCCAGGGCGTCGCCGGCGGAGAGGTGAACAATGTGGGCGCGAGGCGTCAAGCCCTCATCGCGCAGCTGGGTCATAACGCGGATTACCATGGCGATAGCGTCGTGTTCCCAGCGCTGGGGCCGAGAGGACAGAAAGCGCTGATAGGACTGGCCGATGTTGGTGCTGGTGTCGCCGAGACGGTTGAGCTCGGCGTGCACCAAGTGGGGAAGTCCCGCTTTGGCCAATAGCCGCATTGCGCTGCGCAGCTGAGCCTCATTCACCGCTTGGAATTCGTCGATACCGGAATGGATGGTAAATGATTTTACGCCCATCACCCCTGCGGCGAGTAAATCGGGCAGAGCCGCCAGATTGTCGGCGGTGGCGCCGCCCCAGTAGGCGCAATCCACCCATAGCTTGCCGTCCACTGCGGCCAGCTTTTCAGTTAGGGCTCCGGCGCAAATGGTTACCGGAATACAATTCAGCGGCATGTCCACTAGGGTGGTGATACCGCCCGCCGCTGCCGCGTGGGTGGCGGAGTCGAAGCCTTCCCAGTCAGTGCGGCCGGGCTCATTGATGTGGACGTGGCTGTCCACAAGACCTGGTAGCACAGCTTCTCGAACTTCCCTCACTGGGCAGCCGGGCTGGTAGTCGTAGCTGGCGACAGCGCTAATGATGCCGTTGCTGATGACCACGGTGGCGGGGCGTTCACCCTCGGGGGTGATCACTCGCTGGGCGCGCAGGGCGATATCAATGCTCATTAGATAGCTCAGCGAGGTGAGGTGCTGCGGGCGGGATTAACCGCGCGCGGCAGTGGTGGTAATGGGCGATCAGCTCTGCTGCGACGGATACCGCCACTTCCATGGGCCGTTTTCCTGGCACACTGGAGTTGCCAATCGGGCATTGTATAAAATCGATGTGTTCTTGGCAGTAGCCTTGATGGGCGAGGCGCATACGGAACCGTCGTGCCTTGGTGAGTGAACCAATCACGCCGAGGTAGGCGGCATCGCCGCGATCCAGTACGGCCTTGACGACGGCGTAATCAAGGGGGTGTTGATGACTCATGACGACAACAAATGTTGCCGCTGGCAGTGTGGCAACTTCGTTTTCCGGCTGCTCGGCCACAATGCCTTGCACATTACTGGGAATAACATCGGGAAACTCGTCAACGCGACTGTCTAGCCAGCGCACTTGCACGGGCAATTGCGCCAGTATGCCCACCAGCGCGCGGCCAACATGGCCTGCACCGAAGACCGCCACGGTTGCCGCGGCACTGGCAAAACATTCATAGAGCAAGCTTACACGACCGCCACAGCATTGGCCTAAGCTGGGGCCGAGTGGGTATTTCTCAATTCGTTGCACCGCGATGTTGGCTTGTAATAGTTGTCGGGCTTGGGCAATGGCAGCGTATTCCAAATGGCCGCCGCCAATGGTGTCGACTTGCTCATTGCTGGTGACTAGCATTTTGCTGCCAGCGGGGCGCGGCGCGGAGCCGTGTACGGTTAACACGGTAATAAGGACATAGGCATGGCCGTACTGCTGGCAGCTGGCGGCGGCGGCGCTCCAGTGTTGCGGGGGCGGCTGTATCATGGCTGCGGGCCCTCGCTCAGTGGCTGCGCAGCGGGTTTGGCTGTGTAGGCCTGTTCGGTATGGCGAATGGCCCAAAATACCCGCTCTGGGGTGGCTGGGGTGTCTAGCGCTGGGCTGATACGGTAGTCGCTCAGACTGCTGATGGCATCGCGCAGCGCTGACCACACTGAAATGGCCAGCATTAGCGGTGGCTCGCCGACGGCTTTGGAGTGGTAGATGGTGGCTTCCTCGTTGGCCTGATCTTGTAGCAGGGCAACATTAAAAATGGCGGGGATATCGGCGGCGGTGGGAATCTTGTAGGTGGCGGCGCCGGTGGTGAGCAGCTTGCCAGCATTATCCCAGCGCAATTCCTCGGTGGTCAGCCAGCCCATGCCCTGAATGAAGCCGCCTTCGATCTGACCTATGTCCAGTGCGGGGTTTAGACTGCGGCCGACGTCGTGGAGGATGTCGACGCGGCTTACGCGGTATTCGCCGGTCAGGGTGTCGACGAGGACTTCAGACACCGCGGCGCCGTTGGCAAAATAAAAAAATGGTCGGCCGCTGGCGGTGCTGCGGTCGTAGTGAATCTTTGGGGTGCGGTAGAAACCGGTGGCGGACAGTGAGACCCTCGCCATATAGGCCTGCTGAGCAAGCTCGGTAAAGTTGATGCTGTCGGCACCGAAGTACACCCGGTTGTTGTGAAAACGGATGGCTGCCACCGCAAGTCCGTGTTTTTCTGCGAGGAATTCGCTGAGTCGTTGTTTTAGGGTGGTGGCCGCGGCCAGCGCGGCCTGACCATTGAGGTCGGTGCCACTGGAGGCCGCGGTGGGCGAGGTGTTGGGGACTTTGTCGGTGTGGGTGGCGGTGATTTGAATTCTGTTTAAATCGACTTGTAGTACTTCGGCGACCACCTGTGCGACCTTGGTGTTCAAGCCTTGGCCCATTTCGGTGCCGCCGTGGTTGAGTTGAATACTGCCGTCGGTGTAGATGTGAATCAGTGCGCCAGCTTGATTGAGGTGCTGGACGGTAAAAGATATGCCGAACTTTACGGGGGTCAGTGCCAAGCCTTTTTTGAGGACGCTACTGTCGGCATTAAACTGGCGAATGGCCGCGCGCCGAACGCGGTAATCACTGCTGTGTTCCAGCTCCGTGATCAAGCGCGGTAAGGTGTCGCTTTCGACCTTTTGTTGATAGGGGGTGGTATTGCGGTCGGGTGCGGCGTAGAGGTTGAGCTTGCGAACGTCGAGCGGGTCTTTGCCCACTTCTCTGGCGATATCATCCATTGCCCGCTCGATAATCATCATGCCCTGAGGGCCGCCAAAACCGCGAAAGGCGGTGTGGCTCACGGTGTTGGTGAAAGCCCGATGGCCGGTAATTTTAGCGGCTGGCAGGTAGTAGGCGTTGTCGGCATGGAACATCGCGCGATCGACAATGGCGTCGGACAGGTCCGGAGAGCAGCCACAGTCGCCGATAACGGTAATGTCCGCGCCCAGTAGTTGCCCTTGGGGATCGAAGCCGATGCGGTAGTGGTTGGCAAAGGGGTGGCGCTTGCCGGTCATCATCATATCGTCGGCGCGGGGCAGGCGCAGTTTAACGGGGCACCCCGTTTTGTGGGCCAATAGTGCGGCTAGGCAGCTCCACTGAGCGGCATTGGTTTCTTTGCCGCCGAAGGCGCCGCCCATACGGCGCATTTCCACGGTTACGCTCGCAATAGGTCGGTCTAAGACTTCGGCCACCAGCTTTTGCACTTCGCTCGGATGCTGGCTGGAGCAGTGAATCAGCATGCTATTGTCTTCGGTCGGTGTTGCCATGGCCGCTTGGCCTTCCAAGTAATAATGTTCTTGGCCGCCGACTATCTGCTGGCTTTCCAGCACGAGGGGCGCGGCGGCGATGGCGGCAGAGGCATCGCCGCGCTGCATTTGGTGTACGGGGCGCACCGTGCGGTTTTCGACAATGGCCTGCTGGGGGTCTAGCAGCGGCTCGCTGGCCTCAATCTCCAATACCGCCAATAGCGCGGCGCGGCGGGCATTAAGTAAGCTATCGGCGGCGACTGCAAACAGCGGTTGGCCGTGATAATTAATGGTGCCAGCGGCCAAGACCGGATCGCCGGGGAAAACGGGGCCGATATCGATATGGCCTGGTACGTCGTCGAGGGTGAGCACCGCCGCTACGCCGGGGTGGCTAAGCACCGCGGACAAATCCATGGCGCGGAGCCGGCCAGCGGCCACTGGGCTGCGTCCGACAGCGGCGTGCAGTAAGCCTTTCGGCTCGCGGATATCGTCCACATACAGGGCCTCGCCGCTGACATGTTTAACGGCGCTTTCATGGGCGACACTGTGGCCGTGAGTAGTCGGGCTGACTTGGCTTTGGGAGTAGGGCTTGCTAGCAGGTAGGCTACGCATGGTGAGACGCTCCGCTGTCGGCAAGGCTAAACAGGTCGATATTGGCGGTGTTACTCATTTCTAATTGGGCGCGCTTCAGCAAATTGCCAGCCACCGCCAGCCGGTAGGCGGCACTGGCGCGAACGTCGTCAATGGGACTGAAGTCCAGCATAAGTGCCTGTTTGGCGTCATTGATACTGAGGTCATCAAAGGGCCGGTTGAGCAGTGCCTGCTCGGTCAGCATTGCCCTCGCGGGGGTGGCGGCCATACCGCCAAAGGCGAGGCGAATCTCGGTTATGATGGCGTTGTCGCAGCGCAGCCACAGGGCCATACACACCGCCGAAATATCGTCTTCGACGCGTTTTGAAATTTTATAGACTTTGAGTATCTCGCCGTTTTTCAAGGTGGGAATTACGATGCTGACAATACACTCATCAGAGCGCATTACAGTCTGCCGATAGCCGCTGAAAAAATCGCTGATGGCTACTTCGCGGTTGCCGCTGCAACTACTGAGCTGCAGGCGCGCGTTAAGGGCAATTAATACCGGTGGGCTGTCGCCGATTGGTGAGGCATTGGCGATATTGCCCGCTAGCGTGCCTTGGTTGCGGATTTGCAGGGAGCCCAAGCGGCCGATCATATTGGCAAAACTGGGAAAAGCTTGACGCAGCAGGGGCAGGGCGCGGCTGTAGGTCACCGCGCCGCCGACATGGATGGCGTCTTCGCACTGCTCGCAGCGCTGCAGCTCCGCGACCCGTCCGGTGTAGATCAGCAATTCAGCCGACTGTAGTTGTTGGGTAAAGCTCAAGCCGAGGTCGGTGGCGCCGGCAATCAGTTGAGCATTAGGGTTGTCGGCCATAAGGGTGTTGAGTTCGCCTAGGCTGGTGGGCAATAAAAAATGGCCGAGCGGGCCTTGGCAGCTGCTGCTGTTTGCTTGCTGTGCCTGTAGCTGGGTAAAAAGCTGGCTTTCGCGCGCGAGGAATTGGTCTTCTTCGTCAGCCGCCAAGGCTTGAACGGCGGCCTTGAGTATAGGCTGGTAGCCGGTACAGCGGCATAGATTACCCGACAGCGCGGTTTCAATACTGTGGCGGTCGGCGGTGAGCTCGCCGCGTTTGACCGCATGCCACCAACAAAACAGCGACATCACAATGCCCGGTGTGCAGAAGCCGCACTGTGAACCGTGGCAATTGACCATGGCGGCTTGCACCGGGTGAAGGTCTTGTTCGGCTGTTGCGTCTTGCCGCTGTTCGCGAAGGTGGGCTACGGTGAGTAGCTGCCGACCGTCGAGGCTCGCCAGTGGGGTGATACAGGCATTTGCAGCGTGATAGTGGATGCCCGTTTCGCCGAGGCTGCCGATGGCTATCGTGCAGGCGCCGCAGTCGCCAGCCGCGCATCCTTCCTTGCAATCTGTTTGCCCAAGGCTGGTGCGGAGATAGTCTAAGACGCTCATTGTTGGCGCGATTTCGTCGATCTGATGCGGGTTGTCATGTAATAAGAAGCGAATCACAAGCCGTTATCTCCTGATAATAATCTTGATCTGACATGGCTAACTATTTGCCTCGACTAAAAGAAACTGCAATACGGCATTGAAAAGTGGCGCGTTTTTCAGTGATCGGGCTTTTAGTTCAGTAAGTTTTGGTGGTGATCAAATGTGGCACATGCAATAACCTGTCCATGTGGGCAGGTTTTATTGTTAGTTAGCTTTTGTGTGTTGTCAATAAAAGCTGACTATTTGGTCAGTTATTTTGGTGGTTGGCGTTTTATTGTCGGTGAGCATAGTGCCGTGTGGGCTCGGCGCGAGGGCTTGAGTAACAAAGCCTTAAAAGCATGATCGGGTGCGAACCAACACCATATTGGGCTATTTGCGATGATTCTGCTCTACAGCAACATTGTTGAGATCATAACTAGGCGGGCTTTCACTCGTTTATTATTATCTTTAGATAGAAAACATTTATGCAGGCTTTGCTTGCACCGTTGTTTCTATATTATTTATGTGGGGTTCTAACAACGCCATCTTTTGCCTCCGTTTAGCTGGTCGAGAGTGTTAGCGCGGAGTATTGAACCGAGCTTCCAGAGACGGAGTTTGTGGGTGTCGGATTTCGCACCCATAGTCAAATTGCTGTGTTGCAATACGCGACAATTTAATGGTATTAAAAATATTTTATTTTAATAATAGTTAATTAAATCAATATATTAAGGTTTTCTCCGCCATGGCGCAGCGCTTGCACTAGGGTCGATGAGTAGAGGTCTTCATTCTCGAGGCCCGTCCATCATCAGGAGATGCGTATCGTGAAAACTAAGTATTTAAACGGTTTGTTTGCCCTCAGTTTATTTTTTCTTGCTACGGCGGCATCAGCGGGGGAGGTTAAAAATTCCAGTGGCGGGTTTTTAGATTTTAACTTTTACCCCTATATGTCTGATGTCGACAGCGACAATGTGTTTACGCTGAATATTGCCGCCTCCCTGCCTAATCGTTTCTCTTATTTTAGTCTGACCAATATTGGCAATCAGCCCGGTGACAATGAGTTAAGTGATACCGCAAGCTACTACACCGAGCAGAATTTGCGCTGGAGGGTTACTGACACTGCCTCTATTGATCTCACCGTGCAGGCCAATATGCGCAGTGGTATCGATAATGATCGCTTGCGTCTCGGCTTCCGCTGGCGCTTGAATGACATCACCTTTTTGGCCTCATTTTTTAAAGCGATTAATTTGAGTTATTCCATTAACTTCCACGCGGTGCAAATCGACGATGTGGAGGCTGATGTCTGGCAAATGGAGCATGTGTTTGCCATGAAATTTCCCTATCTCAGCGACCGCTTGTACTTAGCGGGCTTTATTGATCACACCTTTAATGAGGACTTGCCCGACACGGTGCCGAGTGATCCGGCAGTGGGTGAAGTTCAGCTGGGTTTACGCTTGGTCGAAAACCTCTATGCGATTACTGAATACCGAGTGAATGAGTACCGCCGCAGCGATGTGAACAATCTGGCGGTGGGCCTTGAATACAAGATGAAGTGGTAGGGGGCGGTGATGAATATTACTAAACATTATTTTCAAAGGTTGGCCCGAGGGTGGGTGGCCTTAGCGTTTGTGGCCGCTTTGCTCGGCTCGCTAAACGCCTCGGCGGGGCGCAATGAAACACTGATTGTGGTGCGCGAGCAGGGTGCTAATAGTTTAGATATCCAAGGCCTCGGCACCAATCGACCCGCTTACGGAACCTCGTGGAATGTCTATGATCGGCTATTGAGTTTTGGTGTGAAAACCGCGGCCAATGGCGATCTGAGCTATGACTATCAAAGTTTAAAACCGGAGTTGGCAGCAAGTTGGCGGGTGTCGGAAGACGGCAAGTACATCGACTTTATGCTACGTAAAGACGCGGTATTTCACGATGGCAGCTCGGTGACCGCTGCCGACGTGCAGTGGTCATTTGCGCGGGCGCTCGCGGTGGGCGGCTTTCCCACGTTTCAGATGAAAGCTGGCTCCATCGAATCTGCCGAGCAGTTTGAGGTGGTGGACAAGCACACTTTTCGGCTCCACTTATTGCGTGACGACAAGCTGACCTTGCCCGACCTTGCGGTGCCGGTGGCGGCAATTTACAACGCCAGTTTAGCCAAGCAACACGCCACCGACGCGGACCCGTGGGCGCTGGAATGGCTGAAGACTAATGATGCAGGCAGCGGTGCCTATCAAGTGGAAAAATTTGAACCGGGGGTGCAGGTGGTGCTGTCCCGCTTTGATGCGTGGCGGAGCGGCCCATTGCCAAAAATGGAAAAAGTAGTGGAGCGGGTTGTGCCCTCAAGCTCGACTCGACGGGCGATGAGTGAGCGTGGCGATGTCGACGTGTCCTTCGACTTACCTCCCAAAGACTTCGCCCAGCTGATCGACAATCCCAAGGTTAAGGTGCAGGGGATTCCGGTGGAGAATTTTATGTGGTTTCTGGACATGAATGTAAACATGCCGCCTTTTGATAAACTCAAGGTGCGGCAGGCCATTGCTGCCGCCATTCCTTACCAAGCTATTTTTGACTCGGTGTCTTACGGCCGAGCGGCAAAATTGTTTGGCGGCGAGCAGGCGCAGCCGACGAGTATCGACTGGCCCCAAGCCTATCCGTATAACACCGATTTAAAGAAAGCCAAAGCCTTGCTCACCGAGGCGGGTTACCCCGATGGTTTCAAAACGTCTTTGTATTACAACCTCGGGCTCGCCACCTGGAGTGAGCCCATCGCCTTGCAGGTGCAGCAGAATTTGCGCCAGATCGGTATTGAATTGACCTTGGAAAAGATTCCCGGTGCTAACTGGCGGGGCGAGATGGGCAAGAAATCCATGCCCTTTCTGATAAACGATATGGGTGGCTGGCTGAATTATCCTGACTATTTCTTCTTTTGGAATTATCACAGCCAAAACGGGGTGTTCAATACCATGTCCTATCAAAACCCCGAGATGGATGCGTATATTGATGCCGCCCGCTTCGCTCCAGATCAAGCTAGCTATATCGAAAATGTGAAGGGCTTTATCGGCAAGGCGTTTGCCGACGTGCCGCGTATCCCACTGTTCCAGTCCAATCTCGACGTCGCCACGCGCCTTGATATTCAAGGCTATCAATATTGGTTTCATCGTCAGCTGGACTATCGCCAGCTGTACCGAAAGTAAGTGAGGGCGACATGTTTAAAATGTTGATCAGCCGTTTCGCGGCCGCCATCCCCAGCCTATTTGGTGTGTTGGTGATTGCCTTTGTGCTAACTCGGGCTTTACCTGGTGATCCCGCCGCTTTTTTAGCTGGACCCGCGGCGAGTCAGGAGGCCATTGAGGAAATTCGCAGCACGCTAGAACTGGATAAAGGCTTGATGGCTCAGTTTGTGGATTATACTCGGAACGTGTTCAACGGCGATTTGGGCAGTTCTTGGTCTACCGGTCAGCCGGTGCTAAGTGAGCTGGTCAGCCGCATGCCCGCCTCGATTGAACTCACTCTTTTAGGGCTGAGCTTCGCTATTGCCGTGGCGGTGCCGCTGGGGGTGCTCAGCGCCACCCGCCCTGGTTCTTGGATAGACCACGGTTGCCGATTACTAACCACCGCGGGGGTGTCGCTGCCCATCTTTTTTACCGGTCTGCTGTTAGTGTATGTGTTTTATTTTTTGTTGGGCTGGGCACCTGCGCCGATGGGCCGTTTGTCGCTGTTTGCCGACGCACCGCCCAGTGTCACGGGTTTCTTTCTGCTCGACAGCCTATTGGCCGGTCAGTGGGCCACCTTTGTAGAAGCCTTGCAGCATATTGCGCTGCCCGCGATCAATCTCGGCATTTTTGCGCTGGCGCCAATTGCGCGAATGACCCGCGCCTCAATGTTAGGCGTGCTTTCCAGCGATTTTGTCCGCACCGCCAAAGCCCATCAATTGCCGCCGCGTAAAATTCTCTATGGCTACGCGCTGCACAATGCGATGTTGCCGGTCATCACTACCTTGGGCATGGTGTTTTCTTTTTTGCTGGGTGCCAATGTACTGGTCGAAAAGGTGTTCTCCTGGCCGGGGGTTGGATCGTTTGCGCTGGAGGCGGTGGTGATTTCCGACTACGCAGCGGTACAGGGCTTTGTGCTGGCCATGGGGATTTTCTATGTGTTTCTCAATTTACTGATCGACATCGTCTACGGCCTCGTCGATCCCCGTGTGAGGATTGCGACATGAAGGATTTTTTGAATCACGCGCTGTATGTGTTTCGCAGTAACCCAGTAACGGCGGTCGCGTTTATCGCCTTTGGGCTTATTGTTTTAGTGGCGGTATTTGGCGCGTTACTGGTGCCTTACGACCCGCTGGCTATTGAGGCCGCAAATCAGTTTTCACCGCCGTCTTGGCAGCATTGGTTTGGCACCGACCAAGTGGGGCGCGATATTTTTAGCCGCACGGTAGTGGCCACGCGGATAGATTTATTGATTTCGGTGGTGGCGGTTGCCCTGTCGCTGGTGGTGGGCACGGCCTTGGGTTGCATAGCTGGATACTACGGCGGGTGGTTCGACCGGCTTTGCGGGCGGCTGGTCGATACTATTATGGCTTTTCCACTGTTTGTGTTGGCCATGGGCATCGTTGCCGCGCTTGGTAATTCGGTGGTTAATATTATTTATGCTACCGCCATTATCAATTTGCCTTTTTATATTCGGCTGGCCCGCGCTGAAGTAAATGTGCGGCGCAGCAGTGCCTATATCGATGCCGCGATTTTGGCGGGTAACAGCGATACGCGGATTATCACCCTGCATCTACTCCCCAATATCTTGCCGCCAATGATGGTACAGATTTCGCTTAATATGGGGTGGGCAATTTTGAACGCGGCAGGTCTTTCTTTTATCGGTCTTGGAGTGCGGCCGCCAGCCGCAGAATGGGGGATTATGGTTGCTGAAGGTGCTCAATATATAGTCTCGGGTGAATGGTGGATATCCTTCTTTCCGGGTATGGCCTTGATGCTTTGTGTGCTGTGCTTCAATTTCATTGGCGACGGTTTACGCGACATGATGGACCCGAGGAAACGCACATGAATACGGAGAAACCCCTGCTCGAAATCGACAAGCTCGCTATTAGCTTTACGACTCGCCACGGCATTGTGCAAGCGGTGGAGGAGGTTAGCTGGTTGTTAATGCCGGGTGAAATATTGGGGATTGTCGGCGAAAGTGGCTCCGGAAAATCGGTTAGCACCCTCGCGCTAATGGGCCTGTTGGATGCCAACGGCTTTATCGCTAGCGGCCAGATGCGCTACCGCGGCCAACTGCTCGGCTGCGACGCCGCCAGCGACCATCGGCTGCGCAGTCGCATGGCGATGATATTTCAATACCCGCGCTTGGCGTTGAATCCGATTCGCCGAGTGGGGCAGCAAATTATTGACGTGCTCAAGGTGATTGGGGACCCCGGTAACTGTAATGCTCTTAAGGCGCGGGCCATCGCGCTGCTTGACGAGGTGCAAATTAGCAGTCCCGAGCAGCGCTTTTACGCTTATCCCTTTGAATTGTCAGGGGGCATGTGCCAGCGCATTTTAATCGCCATGGCGCTGGCCCGCTCGCCGGATTTACTGGTGGCAGACGAACCAAGTACCGGCCTCGATGTGGTCACTCAAGAGGCGATTCTGGCCTTGATTGCCAACGCAGCGCGGCGGCGGCAAATGGCGACCTTGTTTATTACCCACGATCTAGGCTTGGCAGCCAAGCATTGTCAGCGCATTGTGGTGATGCAGAACGGCCGTGTGGTGGAGTCGGCGCCCGCCGCTGAGTTGTTTGCGCGGCCTCGCGAACGCTATACCCGCTCGCTCATTGCGGCGACGCCCGCGCTGATGAAAAACCTTGCCGAGTTGCGGGCGGTGTACGCCGAGGAAGAAGCAAGCATGGAGCAAACGCGATGAGCCTGATGGACGTGATTGATCTGGAAAAACACTATCCCGTGCGCAATATTAAGTTTTGGGCGCAGCTGCTGGATCGCAATCGGGTGTTTGAGTTTTGTATTGACGAGATTGAGCGCCAGCGATTCTACGCTGTTGGCGGTCTCAGCTTTAGTCTGGAGAAGGGCGAGTGTTTAGGGGTGGTGGGTGAGTCCGGTTCGGGCAAAACCACCTTAATTCGGATGATTGCAGGCCTGTTAGCAATCAGTGGCGGGCAGATTCGCCTGAACAATACCGATCTCAGCCTAAAGCGCGATATTGCGCGGGTGCAAATGGTGTTTCAAGACCCTACCGAAAGCCTCAACCCCAGCTTTACGATTATGCAGGTCATTGCCGATCCTCTGCGCTGTATTCTGGGTATTCGCGACGCTGCCGAACTGCGGCGCAGAGTGGAGGCCTTAGCCAGCTTAGTGCATCTGCCGTTGGCGCTATTAGACCGCTACCCCCATCAGCTTTCAGGTGGGCAAAAAGCGCGAGTGGGTATCGCCCGAGCATTGGCCGCCGAACCCGATGTTATTTTACTGGACGAGCCCACCACTGCGCTCGACGTGTCGGTGCAGGGGCATATTCTGCTGCTATTAGATGAGCTGCGCAGCAAACTGCAACTGTCCTATATTTTTGTCTCCCACGATCTCAGTGTGGTGCGTATTCTCTGTGACCGCTTGATGGTCATGAAGAAAGGGGTGGTTGTTGAAGAGGGGCAGGTAGCCGAGGTTTTTGCGCGGCCCCAGCATGAATATACGCGGGAGTTGATTGCCGCGATTCCTGAAATGGCTGCGAGGACTACTGCGCCAAATCCCTCGCCGCTTGCCACGTGGCAAACCATGTGAGGGTGGTGTAATGACGGGGCGAACGAGCTTGGGCAGTCGCCTGCTGATGCCCCTGCGGGCGTGGTTTTTTATTGGCGCCTTTGTGGTCAGCGGTTTGCTGCTGTCCGTATGGCTGTATGTATTTTTAGATGAGCGCCAGCAAAATGCCCTGCACCATGACTTTCATAATCTCAGCGAGCGCCGCATGCAGGTTCTGGCGAATCATGTATACCGCTCTCTCGAAGTCTTATATGACTTGGCGGCGTTTTTACAAATTAGCCACAACCGAGATTGGACGCATTTTCGCAGCTACGTCAGTGGCAGTTTGAGCCGTCTGCCAGAGTTGCAAGCGCTAGAGTGGATACCGCTGGTAGACAGCCAGCAGCGCCTGGCCTTTGAAGCGCAAGCTCGCCAGCAAGGCATTGCTGGTTACCAAATTATTGAGTTTGATGGTCAAGACCAACTTCGCCGTGCGGGTGAGCGACCGCGCTATTTTCCGGTTTTGTACGCCTTGCCTGAAACGATCAATCGCGAGGCGATCGGCTTGGATTTGGCCTCGCACACAGAGCGTCGGGCAGCGCTAGAGCAGAGCCTGAGCAGCGGCTCACTTGTTGCCACGGCGCCCCTGCGCTTAGCGCAAGAAAAGGTTGAAGCGGTCTACGGTATATTGATTTTTGCGCCGGTGTACGCCCAAGACAATCCGGCTCGTATCGAGGGTTTCGCCCTAGCGGTGTATCGCAGTGTCGATTTGCTCAATGAGGTGTTTGCCGAGCTGCGGGCCGAGGGCGTTCATATTGAAGTGCGCGACAGGGATAAGCCCGAGTTGGCGCTGTATGCACCACTGGCAGCAAATGCGCCAAGTGCGCTCTCTGAACTGCGGGTACAGCGCGAATTCCGCCTCGGTCACCGAGTCTGGCAGGTCAGTTTTCAGCCGGAAAAGGCCTATTTTTCGCAGCAGGATCAGTACTGGGTATTTATTTATCCCTTGATTACCGCATTATTAGTGCTGTCTTTTGCTGTTTATGCGGCCATTAAAAACCGCTATTTAGTTGAAGTGGAACGCGAGGTGGACAAGCGCACTCGCGACCTAAGCCGAGAAATTGTCCAGCGCCGAGAGGCGGAGGCGGCCGCGCATAAGGCTGAGCAGCAATACCGAAGTATTTTTGAAAATGCGATAGACGGAATCTTTCAATCGACCGCCGATGGCCGTTATTTGCGGGCGAATACCGCACTGGCCAAGATCTATGGTTACCCCTCTCGAGCGGCCTTTATGGCTGAGGTCAGTAATATTGGCGATCAGATATATGTTAAGCCGCAACGCCGCCGGCAATTTATGGCCGCAATCCAGCGCGATGGCCACGTTTCCGATTTTGTCTCAGAAGTTTACCGGCGCGATGGCAGCCGGATTCATATCTTAGAAAAGGCGATCTCGGTCTATGACGAAACTGGTCGTTTTCGCTATTACGAGGGCAATGTGCAAGATGTCAGCGATCGTATTCACGCCGAGAAAGCCCTGCAGCAAGCGAATGAATTGCTAGAGGAGCGCGTTTTTCAGCGCACGGCAGAATTGGCCAAGACCAATACCGAATTGCAGGACGAGGTGAAAACCCGCAAGGCCGCCGAGCAGCTGGCCGAGGCCGCTAATGCGGCCAAAACCCAATTTCTGGCCAGTATTAGTCACGAAATCCGCACCCCGCTAAATGCCATTATTGGCTATTCCCAAATACTGCAGCAGCAGGCGGGTTTCAGTGACAAACAGCAGCGCACAGTGGCGACCATCGCCCAGAGCGGCAATCATCTGCTGGGCCTGATTGACGACATTCTTGATCTTGCAAAAATTGAATCGGGTCATACCGAGCCGCAGCGGGGCGATTTTGACCTGTCGGCACTGATCTATCATGTGGCGTATATTCTGCACAAAAAATGCGAGGAAAAAGGCCTGCTACTTAAAGTAGAGGGCTTGGGTAAAGTCCCTGTTTTACTCAATGGCGACGAGGGCAAATTGCGGCAGATTTTGCTCAATTTACTGAATAATGCCATTAAGTACACCGCCCAAGGGGAAGTCATACTGCGGGTGATTCCCGAGGACACTTATCGCTACCGCTTTGAGGTGATTGACTCTGGCCCTGGTATTCCAGCAGCGGAGCTGGAAACGATATTCGAGCAGTTTTATCAGCGTAGTGCATGGCAAGAAGGTAGCGGTTTGGGCTTGGCTATCGCTAGTCGACTGGCCACCGCCTTGGGTGCGACGCTACAGGTAAAATCCACGCCAGGCTTGGGCAGTAATTTCTTTTTTTACCTCAATTTCGCCCCTAGTGACCACCATCAAATTGTGAGCGGCGGCGAGCTAACGTCATTGCGCTTACAGCCGGGCCAGCAGTGCCGCGCCTTGGTGGTCGACGATATCGAACACAATCGGGATATTCTGCAACAGTTATTGGAGGCGATTGGTTGCAGTGTGTTTTGCGCCGGTAGCGGCCAAACGGCACTCGAATATCTCGCCGCTCAGAGCCCAGATGTGGTCTTTATGGATATTTTTATGCCCGGGATGAATGGGGTGAAAACCCGCCACGCGATGCTGGAGCAGCAGCCCAATTTAGCGGCGCGCTTTGTCGCGTTTTCAGCCTCGGTCTATGAGCAGCAGCGCAAGACTTATCTCGACGCCGGCTTTGATGCGGTGATCTCCAAGCCCTTCCGCATAGAGCAGTTGCATGGCTGTTTGCGAGACATACTGGCACTGAAATTTGAGGAGATCGGTTTGCTGAGTGAGACGAGTGGGGCGCTGGTCGCGTTGCAGGGCAATATACCTAGCGAGATAGCCGAAACGATGATGGTGGCGGCTCGCTATTACAATGTTACTAAACTGCGGGCAGGTATTGACCAGCTGGCCCTGCTTAAGCCTGCCCAGCCCAACCTAGTGGCTAGCTTGCGCACTTTAGCCCAGCAGCATCGTCTCGGTGAGTTTATGGCGGTAGTAACGCGGCTGAGCGCGGAAGGGGAACAAGTATGAGTCGTATTCTGGTGGTGGACGACGTTTCCGCCAATCTGAATTTGCTCACTGAACTGCTCGAAGTGCGGGGCCATGAAGTGCTGGCCGCGCCGTCGGGACGTATTGCACTGGAAATTCTTTCTGGTATCGAGGTGGATCTTATTTTACTGGATATTATGATGCCAGAACTCGATGGCATCGACACCTGTAAAGCGATTTTGGCGGCAGTGGCTCAGCCGCCGCCAATTATCTTTATCTCCGCAAGTGACCGCCACAGCCAATTGGGCGAGGCCTTTGATGTGGGCGGCGTGGACTATATCACCAAGCCCTTTCGCAATAGTGAAGTACTGGCGAGGGTGGACAATCAGCTGAGAATACATCAGTTGCAAGGTGATTTGCAGCAGCGCAATGCCGAGTTGGAGGCGCAAATTGCACGGACCAACTCGGCCGAACAGGCACTGTCGATAGCCAGTGAAACCCTCAGTTTGATCAGTCGGCAGGAGGCTGCGCACTGGGGCTTGCCGGCCTTTATTGGCAACAGTGAACAGTTTTGCAGTATCGCCGAACAAATTCGACAGCTGCAGGGCTTTGCGCAAACCAATGTCGTGGTACTTGGTGAGAGTGGTTCCGGCAAAGAGTTGGTTGCCAGAGCCCTGCATTTTGGCAGTGAATTACAGGATCGGCCGTTTATTGCGATTAACTGCTCAGCAATTAGCGAACAATTGGCGGAGGCCGAGTTTTTTGGCAGTGTGAAAGGCGCGTTTACCGGTGCCAATACGAATCGCAAGGGCTTTTTTGAATTGGCCGATGGCGGCACCTTGTTTCTTGATGAGGTTGGTGATTTGCCCTTGAATTTACAGGCCAAGCTCTTGCGTACCCTAGAGGATGGCAGCTTTTACCCAGTGGGCGGGCAGTGCGAGCGCCGCGTGAAAGTGCGGGTGATTAGCGCGACCAATAACGATCTCGACAGCAAGATTAGCCAGAAAGCGTTTCGTGAAGACCTTTATTTCCGCCTTGCCCAGTTTAGTTTGCGAGTGCCGCCACTGCGCGAACGCCGCGCCGACATAAGTTTGCTGGCTGGGCATTTTGCCTTGGCGTTTGCGCAGGAGATGAAAACCTCGTCGCGCAGTATTAGCGAGGCGGCGATGAGCAAGCTCCGTGCTTATCATTTCCCTGGCAATATCCGCGAGCTGAAAAACATTATGGAGCGGGCGATTATTCTTAGCCACGGCGTCATCGATGCGGAGCATATCCAATTTTCTAGTGCGTTAGCGCAAGCCCCACGCAGTGTGAGCGATGAGCTAACCAGTTTGTCGCTGAAAGACGTCAAAACACAGTTGGCCGACACCGCACTGCGCCAGTGCGAGGGCAATATTACTGCGGCGGCAAAATTACTCGGCGTGCATCGGAGCTGGTTTTATCGGCAGGAGTAGCGCTCTTGGGATCTATGTTGTGTTGTTTGGGTAACGCCGAAAAATATTCTTGGATTATTTCTAAATTTAATTGTTAGAGGCTCACTATGGATTGGCAGCAGCTCGATTTATCACTTTCTGGATTGCGACAACATTACCGCCAACACGATTTTACGCCCGCGCAGCTATGCCGCCACCTATTGGATACGTCCCAGCAATACCGCCATAAGAATATTTGGATTAGGCTATTGGATGAGCTTGAATTAGCACCTTATTTAGCGGCGCTGGAAAATCAGTCGGATGAGGAGCTTCCCCTGTACGGTGTACCATTTGCGATTAAGGATAATATTGATCTGGCCGGGCTGCCAACGACTGCCGCCTGTCCAGAATACGCTTACACCCCCGACGCCCACGCCACCGTGGTGCAGCGTTTAATCGTCGCCGGTGCGATCCCGCTGGGCAAGACCAATCTCGATCAATTTGCCACCGGTTTGGTGGGCACACGTTCGCCCTACGGAGCGTGTCACAATGCCTATCGCGACGACTATATTTCTGGTGGGTCCAGCTCCGGCTCGGCAGTCGCGGTGGCTTTGGGCTTGGTGAGCTTTGCCCTTGGTACTGATACCGCCGGATCGGGCCGAGTGCCAGCGTCATTTAATAATATTGTTGGCCTTAAACCCAGTTGCGGCGCACTCAGTACACGGGGCGTACTACCGGCTTGTCGGAGTATCGACTGTGTATGCATTTTTGCACTTAGCGGTGTTGATGCGGAGTTAATATTTAATCAGAGCGTGGCGTTTGACGCCTTGGACGATTACGCAAAACCCCATTCCGACAGCCTTTGGCCGGGTTTGGCCGACTGTAAAACGATGCGCATTGCTATTCCGCATAAGGAGCAACTGCAGTTTTTTGGCGACGGTGATGCAGCGGCGCTGTTCTATAGTGTGGTGGCGAGGCTAGCGCGTTTAGGTTACGACATTATTTACAAGGATTTTAGCGCTTTCTTTGCTGCTGCTCGGCTCTTGTATAATGGGCCGTGGCTGGCTGAGCGCTATATTACGGTAGCTGAGTTTATGCAGGCGCAGCCCGAGGCGATCCACCCCGTGGTGAAAAATATTATCTCCCCAGCGGCGCAGATGGGGGCAGTAATGGCCTTTGAAGGCGAGTATCAAATGCAGGGCTATCGACGTCTTGCTCAGGCTTTTTTTACCGACACGGATATTGCGCTCATGCCCACGGCGGGAACGATATATCGGATAGCCGATGTGCTGGCAGACCCCGTTGCGTTGAATAGTAATCTGGGCCATTACACCAATTTTATGAATTTGCTGGATCTGGCGGCGGTGGCGGCACCGGCGGGGTTTTTGTCGTCTGGCCTGCCTTGGGGGGTGAGCTTTTTTGGTCCCAGTGGTTCAGATCGCGCGCTGTTGCGGGTGGCGAGTAAATTCAATGGCGAGTCGCTGGCCGGGCCGGAGAGTCAAGATTGGCTAGCGCTTGCGGTAGTTGGTAGCGATCTTAATCGTCAGAGCTTGAACCATCGGTTTCAGGCGCTTAAGGCGGTATTTATTGAACATACTCAGACAGCCGCCAAATATCGGCTTTCAACCTTTAGCGATATCTCGTCATCGCTGGTAGGGCTGTCCCGCGTCAATCAAACGGGTGCCGCTATTGAGCTAGAGCTATGGACTTTGCCTGCTGATTCTTTTGGTCGCTTTATTAACGGTATCCCCGCACCATTAGGATTAGGCGAATTGGAACTCGCGGACGGGCGCTGGGTGAACGGAATTATTTGTGAAACCTCAAGGCTGGAAGGTAGTGAAGACATTCGTTATTCGGGCCGTTAGCGTTGGTGCCTTGACGTGGGGTAAGGACAAACGGCTCAGCATGGCCTAATGGTCTTGCGGCAGGCAAGTAACCGTTAAGTATTTTTGCAGAGTGGATCTCGACCTTTACTCAAAAGCAACACTTTTGCGACTGCCATAAAGCTGATGCAAGGTAACGCGACTGGCGCAGTCCTGACTTTTGCGAATATGGTTGCTCATTTCATCGACGGCCACGTCGAGATCTCGTGACAATAGCAGCTGGCAGATGCGGTAGTGTTCTTCATAAGTGTCGATAATGCTTTGTGCATCGGGAAACCCCAGCTGTCGCACCGAGCGAATTTGGCTGTTGATGTCGCGAAGATAGTGCTGCAGAACCGTGTTTTTGGAAATCTGCGCCAAATCTTGGTGGAAATTTTCTTCGGCTTTTTTTATGGCATCGTTAACAGTAATGCCAAAGTGTAGCTTTTCCGGGTGCCAGAGTTCAGCAATGGCGTTAAGCTCGGAGTGATCGCTAAGCTTGGCAATTTCGGCCAACACCATGGCCTCGATACTCACCCGCACATCGTAATATTGACTGATCTGGAGTAGATCGATATTGCGAATAAAGCAACCCTGTTTGGCGCGAATTGACAAAAACCCTTCGCTTTCTAAACGCTGCAACGCGGCGCGAATCGGGGTGCGACTCACTTGAAAATAATCGGCCAGCTGGGTTTCAGTTACCCGCGACCCCGGGATGATTTTTAGTGCAATAATCATCTCTCGCAACTGATCGTAAACCAGTTGGGCATTTGGCTTCACTTGTGTGTTGGCTTTGACGCTCATTGGCTATGGTGTACGGCTTTGGTTGATGAAAGTGGACAATGCAAACAGGCCATAAGTCTTTAGTATTCTCGCAGTCTTTGCAAGCTGTAGAAATCCTGCACACGCCGGCTTCATTTCAGTGCGCATGCGCGCAATATGCACGTAGTTGGCGCTATCCGCGATAGCTATTGGCTTCGTTCAGCCCCGTATACACCCACCGCCATATTTTTTAAGTCACTGATTAAATAGTAATTAATAGATCTCAACTAAATGGGCTGCTGAACTGGTCTGGGATTTGCTTTGTTGTATACAACAAGGGATTCAACATTGTACTCAACATTGTATCCAAACTTATGCGCACTATATACCCTGCTAGGAGAGCTGCAAACATGTCCCGAACGAATCTGCATATTTCGTTATTCGCCCCCTTCCACTCGCCCAGCATTCGCACTATTGCCGCGCTTTTGGCAAGTTTAGTGCTTGCCACCCAGGCAATGGCTGGCGCGGCGCAGTGGAGCTCGACCAATATTCAATATTTGGCTGGCAGCACTTACGAGTCGATTTACTTCGACAGCGGTGCCGGCAAACTGAGTTCAAAAGAGGACTCCAACTCGATTATCACCATTGAGCACGTCAATGGCTGGAAATACGGCGACAATTTTTTGTTCGTCGATATCACCAACCCCGATAGCAACGATGCCGGGGCGCCAACCGGCTATTACGGCGAAATTTCACCGCGGCTTAGCTTTAGCAAGATGAGCGGCAAAGATTTAAGCGCGGGCATTATCAAGGATGTATTAATCACTACTACCGCCGAAATCGGCCAAGGGTTTCACACTTATTTATACGGACTGGCAGTGGATTTGGACATCTTCAACATGCCCGTTTTTCAGATCAACTACTACGTGCGCAATGAAACCTCGTACGGTGCAGACACCGGCAGCCAAGTGACTCTGGTGTGGCTCAAGCCCTTTGATTTGGGGGCATTATCGTTCTCGTTTGAGGGCTTTTTTGACTACGCCTTTGATATGGATCACGCCGAAGACAACATCATTACTGGCCCACGCCTACTGCTAGACCTCGGTAAAGTGTGGGGCGCACCGGGTGTGCTGCAAGCTGGCGTTGAATACCAAATCTGGCGCAATAAATTTGGTATCGACGGCATTGATGAAGATGTTGCCCAGGCTATGGTCAAGTGGATCTGGTAATTCCAGCACCAACAACAACGCACAATGATTTGGAGATGCAAGGATGAAAGAAAAAAGTCAGTTGGCTCTCAGCCGTAGAAAGTTTGTTAAAGCCGCCTCGATCGCGGCCGCCGGTTTAAGCATGGTGATTAAGGCGCCCCTCGCGCTGGCGACCGCCAAGGTGAAAATGGGTTTTGTTTATGTTGGCCCCCGCGACGACTACGGTTACAACCAGGCCCATTTTGAGGGTAAGTCCGCGCTCGCCGCACTGGACTGGGTAAAAGCGGTAGACGAAGAAAACGTGCCCGAAACCATTGAAGTGCAAAAAACGATGGAGAGCATGATTCAGCTCGACGGTGCTCAGATATTGTTCCCAACCTCGTTTGGTTATTTTGACCCCCATATTCTTAAAATTGCCAAGCGCTATCCTGACACCACCTTTCTGCACTGCGGCGGCCTGTGGGACGCCGAAAAACACCCTGAAAATGTCGGCAGTTATTTTGGTTATATTGATGAGCCGGTCTATGTTTCCGGCATTGTTGCCGGGCATATGAGTAAATCCAAAAAGCTCGGTTTTATCGCCGCAATACCGATTCCGCAGGTGCTGCGCAATATCAATAATTTCACCATGGCGGCGCGCAGTATTGACTCGTCTATTACCACTACCGTGGTGTTTACCGGCGGCTGGTCCGATCCAGTAAAAGAAGCTGAGGCGGCGAATAGCTTGGTGGATCAGGGCATCGACGTACTGACCTGCCACGTGGACAGCCCCAAAGTGGTGGTAGAAACCGCCGAGAAACGCGGCATTTACTCCTGTGGCTACCACACCAATAACGCGGTGTTGGCCCCCAAAGGATTTTTGACCGGCGCCGAATGGAGCTGGGCCACAGTCTATAAAAACTACGCTGAGTTAATTAAACGCAAACAGCCTATTCCTAATCTGGTGCGTGGCGGCCTAAAAGACGGCATTGTCAAAGTATCACCCTACGGTGCTGCAGTAAGCGCGGCCGCCAAGGTCGATGCCGACAAGGTTTTGGCTGCATTTATGGATGGCTCTATGGTGGTCTACAAAGGCCCAATCAAAGACAACCAGGGCAATACCGTCATTCCCGAAGGTAAATCTTATGCACAAACTGACACCTGGTTAGAGAGCATGGATTGGCTAGTTGAAGGCGTGGTTGGCTCAACGCAGAGCTAAACCGAGTTGAACCTAAACGAGGCGCAGGCATGCTAAAAACTGTCGAAATATGGTGTTTGTCACTGGGGGCCTTGCTGCTGTCGATGCTGCTGATTACTGCCTTTATTTTTACGACGGGCAACTCGCCCGGCGAGGTATTTCACAGCCTGTATCGAGGTGCATTTGGCAGCTGGTTTTCTTGGCAAAACACCTTGGTTAGGGCTGCACCGCTAATGCTCACTGCGCTATGTACGGCCCTGCCCGCTAGGGTGGGTTTAATTGTGATTGGCGGTGAGGGTGCCATGGTAGTTGGCGGCCTAACGGCAGCAATGACCGGCATTGCTCTGCAAAGCGCGCCCTCGTTTATAGTGATTAGCGCCATGATGATCCTCGGTGGCGGCTGCGCCGGTCTGTGGATTATTGCTGTGGGGGCACTTCGCCACTACCGCAATGTGAATGAAACCATCAGCTCGCTGCTGCTTAACTATATTGCTATTGCGGTTTTAAATTTTTTGGTAGTGGGCGTATTAAAAGATCCAGCAACGTTGAATAACCCCTCCACCTATTCGATTGGCGAGAAAAATATGATCACTAGCATCGGCGACAGTTCGGTGCATTGGGGTTTGCTTTACGGCTTAGTGGTTTGTTTAGCCATGTGGTTTGTGATGCGCCGCACCACCTTTGGCTTTGCCGCCGATGTGACCGGCGGCAATATTCGTGCTGCGCGTTTGGTGGGTTTGCCGGTGGCCAAAATTGTATTGCTGTCGTGCTTTCTGGGTGGCGCGGCGGCCGGGCTGGCTGGGGTCATTGAGATTGCCGCCATCCAGGGCCGCGCCAATAGTTCACTGAATGCAGGCTATGGCTACGCCGGTATTCTGGTGGCGTTTCTGGCTAGGCACAATCCGCTGGCGATTATTCCTTACGCCTTGTTACTTGGCGGCATTCAGGCCTCGGGGGGCTTGCTACAGCGCGCCCACGATCTACCCGATGCCACCGTGGCGGTTTTTCAGGGCATTATCTTTATAGTGATTCTCAGCAGCGAAATGCTGTACGGACGCATTAAATTTCTGCAGCCCAAGAGCCTGATTTCATGAGCCATAGCAGACTAAATATAACGCCTTTATCCCTGAACAGCAGAAATAGGATACAGCGCTAATGGAAAGCGATATCGGACTTTGGAGTGTGCTGATTGCGGTGTTGGGTGGCGCCATCCGCGTGGGTACGCCCTTTATCTTTGTCAGCCTTGGTGAATGCCTAACCGAAAAAGCGGGGCGAATTAACCTCGGCCTCGAAGGCAATTTAATTATGGGTGCCATGACCGGCTACGCGGTGTCTTACCTCAGCGGCTCACCGTGGCTGGGGGTACTGGCCGCCGGTTGCTCGGGTTGTGTGCTGGGCATACTGCACGCTCTGCTTTGTCAGAACAAACAGGTAAATGATATTGCCGTGGGCATTGCCATGATGCTGTTTGCCACCGGTATCGCCTTCTTTTACGGCAAGGCGTTTATTCAACCCAGTGCGCCACGGCTGCCCTCGCTAGGTTTTGGCAGCTGGGCCAGTTCGCCGGTAATAAAAGCTGCGCTGGATATTAATGTATTGTTTTTTCTCGGTGTAGCGCTGGCGCCGGCAATGGCGTGGTTTCTGCGCACCACCCGCTGGGGAAATGCCGTGCGCGTGGTGGGCGAGAGCAGCGACGCCGCCTTGTCGCTGGGCATGAATATCAATCGCGTGCGTCTGCTCAGCACCATGGCCGGTGGCGGCTTGGCGGGAATTGGCGGCTCCTATCTGTCGCTCTATTATCCAGGTAGTTGGAGCGAGGGCCTGTCTAGTGGCCAGGGTTTGATGGCGGTAGCGCTGGTTATTTTTGCGCGCTGGAATCCCATGAACTGCCTCTACGCCAGCTTATTGTTTGGCGGCGCGGCGGCTCTGGGGCCAGCACTGCAATCGGTGGGCGTTAACTGGGGTTACTATTTATTTAATGCCACGCCCTATGTACTGACCTTGGTCATTATGATTGCCGCCTCTAGCGCCAAGGGCGCAGTGCCGGGTATGCCGGGTGAATTTGTTAAATAACGCCAATTTTGACTCGTTACAAAGGAAATGCGTATGAGCACTATAACTATTGATGCCACGCCCTACCCATGGCCCTACAACGGCAAACTCACACCGCAAAATACCGCACTGCTGATTATCGATATGCAAACCGATTTCTGCGGGGTAGGGGGCTATGTCGACAGCATGGGCTACGATCTGTCGCTGACCCGTGCGCCGATAGAGCCCATTAAGGCAGTGCTGGCGCTGTTCCGCGCGAAGGGCTTTCATATTATACACACCCGCGAGGGCCACCGCCCCGACCTCAGTGATTTACCGCCCAATAAGTATTGGCGTAGTCAGCGCATTGGCGCCGGCATTGGCGATGCAGGGCCCTGCGGACGTATATTGGTTCGCGGTGAACCCGGCTGGAATATTATCGACGAACTGGCGCCACTAGCTGGAGAGCCAATTATCGACAAGCCCGGCAAAGGTTCTTTTTACGCCACCGATTTAGATTTGATTCTGGCTAAAAACCGCATCGAAAATCTGATTATCTGCGGCATAACCACCGATGTCTGTGTAAGTACCACTATGCGCGAGGCCAACGACCGCGGCTACGAATGTTTAATGGTGGAAGACTGCTGCGCCGCCACCGATCCCGCCAACCACCAAGCGGCCATCAATATGGTGAAAATGCAGGGCGGCGTGTTTGGTGCCACCGCGCCATCTGCCTTGCTGCTGGAGGCGCTAAGCAAATGACTGAGCAGCCGATTCTCGAAGCCCTGTCGATCTGCAAGCAATTTGGCGATGTGCGGGTGCTGAATAATATTTCCCTAAAATTGGGACGCGGCACCGTGCATGCGCTGCTGGGCGAGAATGGCGCCGGAAAAAGCACCTTGGTTAAATGTATTATGGGCTACTACCGCCCCGACGACGGCCAGCTGTTATTTGAGGGCCGCGAGGCGCAGATTGCCAGTCCGGAGCAGGCCACCGCGCTGGGCATTGGTATGGTATACCAGCACTTTACCTTGATTCCCAATATGAGTATTGCCGAGAACATTGTGCTGTCGCGGCCCAATTTACCGGCGGTCATCAACTGGCCCGCCGAGATTGCACAACTGGAACAGCGCATGGGCGAGATGCCGTTTCAGTTTGAACTGCGCCGTTCAATCAATTCACTGTCGGCCGGTGAAAAACAAAAAGTCGAGATCATTAAGCAATTGTTACTCAATGCCAAAGTCTTAATTCTGGACGAACCCACGTCGGTACTCACTCCCACTGAAGCCGATGAAGTGCTCGACAAGATTTATCAACTCACCCGCGACGGCAAGCTCAGCGTTTTAATTATTACCCACAAATTCCGCGAAGTCATGAAATACGCCGACGACGTGACCGTGCTGCGCAAAGGCGAATATATTGGCTCGGCCAAGGTGGCCGATGTCGACCCGGAGAAGCTGGCCAAGATGATGGTGGGCGAAGAGACCCTGACCCAAGCGCCGTCTCGCGCCAGCCATAAAAATCGCCGCTGTGTAGTGCAAATAGACAAGCTCACCGTGAACAATGAGCAGGGCTTAGCCGCCATTAGCGATCTCGATTTAGAGTTGTATGCGGGAGAAATCATCGGCATCGCCGGTGTCTCTGGCAATGGCCAAAAGCAACTCACCGAAGTCTTGGGTGGGCAGCGCGCGCCGCTGTCCGGTCAGCTTCGCGTTAACGGCCAAGCCTTTGGCGCCAGCCGTCGCGAGATGGTAGGACACCAGTTTTATTGTCTGCCCGAAGAACCCCTGCGCAATGCCTGTGTGGCCAATCTGAGCGTGGCCGACAATATTGCGCTACGCAAATTCGACAGCCCCACGTTTACCTCAATGAAATGGATTGTTAAGCGCAGAGTGGTACGCGACTTTGCCCTAGATCTCATCCAGCAATATAAAATTCGCACCGCCGGCCCAGAGCAGAATATCGGTGCGCTGTCTGGCGGCAATGTTCAGCGCGCCGTGCTGGCGCGGGAGCTGGCCCAGGAGCTGTCGGTGCTGGTGGTTTCCAACCCCTGCTTTGGTTTGGATTTTAAGGCGGTAGCTGACATTCGCGCCCGCCTGCTTGAGGCCCGTAACCAAGGCACCGCCGTACTGCTGCTCAGCGAAGATCTGGATGAAATTTTGGAATTATCCGATCGCTTCTTTGTGATCTCGGCTGGTCAGCTGGTTTACCAGACCACCCCGCAAGAGGCTGACTTACAAACCATCGGCCGCTATATGGGTGGGCATTAAGCCCCCAATTAAAGGAGAAGAGATGTCCACTATTGCCGCCAAACCCTATCCTTATTCCCTGCCTAGGGGTAGCAAGCCCTGCCTGATCGTGATTGATATGCAGCGAGATTTTGTCGAAGCCGGTGGTTTTGGCGAGGCACTGGGCAATGATGTGTCCTTGCTGACCGCCATTGTGCCCACGGTAAAGCGACTGTTAGATTGCTTTCGGGCGCTAGATCTACCCATTGTTCACACCCGCGAAGCCCACAAAGCCGACCTCAGCGACTGCCCACCAGCCAAGCTTAAGCGCGGTGGCGCCAGTATAAAAATTGGTGACCTTGGGCCAATGGGGCGTATCCTCATTGACGGTGAGCTCGGTAATGAATTATTGCCGGAATTGCGCGCGCTATCCGATGAATTAGAAATGACCAAACCCGGCAAGGGTGCGTTTTACGCCACCCCACTGCAAGACTATCTTCAGGGTTTGGCGATCACCCATCTGCTGTTTGCCGGTGTCACCACCGAAGTCTGCGTGCAAACTTCTATGCGCGAGGCCAATGACCGTGGCTATGAATGCCTGATTGTTGAGGACGCAACCGAAAGCTATTTTCCCGAGTTTAAACAAGCGGCCATCAATATGATTATCGCTCAAGGCGGTATTGTCGGCTGGGCCGCAAGCTGCGAACAAGTAATCGCCGGACTGGAGCAGGTCTATGGATAAGTTAGCGAGCGTATTAGCCATTGATGGTGTGCTGGAGGCTGAAGCCTTATTGGCCAGTCGCGATTGGCAGCCACTGCGTCCTGGTGTGGCTATTTCCTATATTTATCGCACCGGCAGCAAAGGCCCAAGTGCGGCCTTTTTGCACTACCAAGCTGGCGCCTCGGTGCCCTATCACAAGCATAGCGATTTTGAACATATTTTGATTTTGCACGGCTCGCAGAGCGATGGCACTGCTTTGTACGGCAAAGGCTGTCTGGTCATTAACCCACCGGACAGTCAGCATCAAATCCACTCTAGCGAAGGCTGTATCGCACTGGCAATTTGGATGAAGCCTGTGGTGTTTTTGGGCGCGCCAGAATGAGCGCTAGCAATTGAAGTTAGGCGACAAGCTGCCCGTCATGAGGTGCATGGATTTTGGCTAGGGGCGATGTTTCGCCGAGGGGGCTGGGGATGATTGTTGGCCGTCAGATAGCCGACGGCCGCCGGTGAGCTTTTTAGCTCACCCCACCCATCATTGACTGCTGGTAATTCTGAATACCGACTTTTTCAATTAGGCCTAGCTGGGTTTCTAACCAGTCTACGTGCTCTTCTTCTGACTCCAAGATGTCTTCAAACAGTTCGCGGCTAATAAAGTCGTTAACGGTCTCGCAGTATTTAATACCGTCTTTTAAATCGGGAATGGCTTTTAGTTCTAGGGCTAAATCGCATTCCAGCATTTCTTTGGTGTTCTCGCCAATCATCAATTTACCGAGGTCTTGCAGATTGGGTAGGCCTTCGAGAAACAATATTCGCTCAATGAGTTTGTCGGCGTGCTTCATTTCGTCGATGGATTCGTGGTATTCGTGGTCGGCTAGCTGTTTTAGGCCCCAGTCTTTGTACATGCGTGAGTGCAGAAAGTACTGGTTTATTGCGACGAGTTCGTTGCCTAGGGCTTTATTAAGATAGGCAATGACTTTGCTGTCACCTTTCATGAGCTTGATCCTTTGCATGGTTGGCTGTTTTCATAAGTGTGGACTGGGCACAGTGAGTATTCAAGTTGAAACGCGCGATGGGGGATGCAAATGTTACTTGGAACCCCGTTGCTTAGAATGCATTTCGCTTTGGGTGGCGCAGCACTTTATTGGCGACCTGCTATCGTGTCATGCTTGTACCTTCGTTGCTGAGATGGGCTCCTGCCTTCGCAGGAGCGACGCTGGCACGCTAGGAATTACGACGGGGCTCCAGTGTTTATTACAAAGTAATTTATTCGCGTCATATCTGCGCGTCATCCCTGCGAAGGCAGGGGCAGGCATTCATGTGCAAAGGGTGCAAAAAGGTCTGGAGGCTGGCATTACGAGGTGCGTAATGTTTGCGAAAGTAAGAATACAGATTATGAAAGGGTGCTTAGGCCGCTGCGTAACAGAGGTTTTCGTCGTAGCTGTTTAAGTAGTTCTCATAAACCTCGCGGGCGACAATGCCGCATTTACCGCATTGGCTGGCCAAATCGAGCTGACGGCGCACTTCTCTAAAGCTGCCAGCACCGGCATCAACGCTGTCGCGAATATGCTTATCTGTAATTCCTTTGCAAAGACAAACGTACATACTGGTCTCGATCTCGGGCAGTACTTTATTGAATAGCAACGATAATGCAAATGAGAATGCTTGTCAATTGTGTGTGGGCATATAATGCCGATAGCGAAATTCTATGATGGTGATTAGAAAATTCAATGGGATAGAGCGGGGGGCGGGTGTATGATTGCCGGTCTGAATAGAGCTTTTATACCTGTTTTTTCAGGTATAAAAATTAAATCAAATATAAAACCGGAGGTATATAAACATGGGTGTTTTAGTTGGTAAGCCAGCGCCAGATTTTACGTGTGCTGCAGTACTTGGTAATGGCGAAATCGTTGACAGCTTCACGCTGAGCGAAGCCACCAAAGGCAAATACGCTTTATTGTTCTTTTACCCATTGGATTTCACCTTTGTATGTCCTTCTGAGCTGATCGCATTGGATCACCGTATGGACAAATTTCGTGAGCTGGGTGTAGAAGTAATCAGTGTTTCTATCGATTCACAGTTCACGCACAACGCCTGGCGCAACACCGCTATTAAAGACGGCGGCATTGGTCCTGTGACTTACACTATGGCTGCTGACGTGCGTCACGACATCTGCCGTGCCTACGACGTTGAAGCGGAAGGCGGCGTTGCTTTCCGCGGTGCTTTCCTGATCGACAAAGAAGGTCAGGTGCGTTCACAGCTGATCAACGACCTGCCACTAGGTCGTAACATCGACGAGCTAGTGCGTTTGGTTGAAGCCCTGCAATTCCACGAAGAGCACGGCGAAGTTTGCCCAGCTGGCTGGAACAAAGGCGACAAAGGTATGAATGCCTCGCCAGACGGCGTTGCTGCTTACTTGTCAGAGAATTCAGATAAGCTGTAATGAGGTAAGTCTGACGTCTGAAATCGGACGATAGAAGAAGGTTGGATGTCTGAAGTCGGACGTCTGACGTAAAAAAAGCCCGGTGCGTGTAAACGCACCGGGCTTTTTTTATGCTTGTAGCGTTAGACGTCCGACCTCAGACGCCCGACTAAGCTTCGCTGTTAAGCGAAGTTCTTAGCTGCAAATTCCCAGTTCACCAAGTTCCAGAAACCTTCTTCCAAATACTTAGGGCGGGCATTGCGGTAGTCAATGTAGTAAGCGTGTTCCCATACATCGGCAGTGATCAGTGGCGTTTGACCTTCGCGGGCGATTGGGGTGTCGGCGTCGTCGGTGTTGACGATTTCAAGGCTGCCGTCGCTGTTTTTAACCAACCAAGTCCAGCCTGAGCCGAAGTTGCCGACTGCTTTGGCGTTGAACGCGGTTTTGAATGCATCAAATGAACCGAAAGCGTTGTCAATGGCTGCTGCTAGGTCACCTGTTGGTGCGCCGCCGCCGTTGGGGCTAAGGCTGTTCCAGTAGAAGGTGTGGTTCCAAACCTGGGCGGCCTGGTTGAACATTACGCCACTAGACGCTTTGATGATCTCTTCCAGCGTTTTGCCTTCAAACTCGCTACCAGGAAGCAGTTCGTTGAGTTTAGTAACGTAGGCGTTGTGGTGCTTGCCGTGGTGAAAATCGAGAGTTTCTGCAGAGATATGCGGTTGCAGTGCGTCTTTCGCATAGGGCAGTGCAGGTAATTCAAAAGCCATTGGATTCTCTCCTGAGAGTTGGTTTACGTGGTTGAATTGTGACCGTATTAAGGCGGTTATGCTCCGCCGCGATCTGCTTTTAAATATTTAAAAGCAAGATCAAGACCAACGCCAGCCGCCAAGCTGTTGCCAGCGATTGACGATCTGGCAAAATAATTCGGCAGTCTTAAGTGCGTCGTAGGCGGCGCTGTGGGCTTCGTTGTTGTCGAAGTCGATATCCGCTAGCTGGCAGGCTCTCGCGAGCACGGTGTGGCCATAAGCTAGTCCCGAAAGGCTGGCGGTATCCATCACCGAAAAAGGGTGGAAGGGATTGCGCTTAATGCTGCTGCGTTCAATCGCGGCCAATACAAAACCAAGATCAAAGTGCGCATTGTGCCCAACTAGCACCGCGCGGGTGCACCCACTCGCTTTTACCTGCTGGCGAATTCGCTTCATCAACTCGCCCATGACAGTCACTTCTTTTTGTGCCTGTCGTAATGGGTTATGGGGGTCGATGCCGGTAAATTCAAGGGCGGCGGGTTCGAGATTGGCGCCTTCAAATGGCTCGACGTTGTAGCTGACGGTGTCATCGGGTTCGAGTTGGCCGGCGTCGTCCATACGCAAAAAAGTCGCGGCAATTTCCAATACGGCGTCGGTTTGGCAGTTAAAACCACCCGTTTCAACATCGATAACCACTGGTAGGAAGCCGCGAAACCGCTGCGAGATCATTGATTTCTCATCACAAAAGTCCATGTTGGTCTCAGCCTATCTGCCAGTGCAGCTGCTCACCGCCGCGCAGCGGGTAAATAGTATCGCTGCCCAGCGGGAGTTGCTCCGGGGCGGTCCAGGATTGTTTGATCAAGCTAATGCTGTCGCTATTGCGAGGCAGACCGTAAAAGTCGGCGCCGTAAAAACTCGCGAAGGCTTCGAGTTTATCGAGGGCGCCAGCGGCGTCAAAGGCCTCGGCGTACATTTCAATTGCCGCGTAAGCAGTGTAACAGCCTGCGCAGCCACAGCTGGTTTCTTTGCGATTTTTGGCGTGGGGCGCAGAATCGGTGCCGAGGAAAAATTTGGGGTTGCCCGAGGTCGCGGCGCTAATTAAGGCTTGCTGATGGGTGTTGCGCTTTAATATCGGCAAACAGTAATAATGCGGACGAATGCCACCAGCGAGCATATGGTTGCGGTTGTACAGCAAGTGATGAGCGGTAATGGTGGCGGCAATATTGTCGCTGGCCGCACTCACGAATTGTGCGGCGTCAGCTGTTGTAATGTGTTCTAGCACCATTTTTAGCGCAGGGAAATTCGCGGCGATAGGTGTCAGGTGGCGTTCTATAAAACGCGCTTCGCGGTCAAAAATGTCAATATCGGCGTCGGTGACTTCGCCGTGAACCAGCAGCGGCAGGCCGTGTTTTTCCATGGCGGCTAAAACCGGATAGAGATTTTCGATACTGGTCACGCCGGAGTCAGAGTTGGTGGTGGCACCAGCGGGGTAGAGTTTGGCGGCAAATACCGTGTCTGATGCGGCTGCTTCAGCGATATCGGCGACGGTGGTTTTGTCTGTGAGGTATAAAACCATCAGCGGTGTTAATTGGTGGCCCGTAGCAGGTAAAGCCTGCACTATGCGCTGGCGGTAGGCATTGGCTTCGGCCAGATTGCGCACCGGCGGCGTCAAATTGGGCATAACTATAACGCGACCGAAGTAGCGGCTGGCGTCGGCGACGGTGTGGCTTAATACCTCGCCATCGCGCAGGTGAATGTGCCAGTCGTCGGGGCGGGTAATCTTTAAGGTTTGCATGGAGGGCCTTAATCAGTGGCGGCGGCGGCGATACTGGCTAGCATCGAACCGGCAAGCAATGGCTTTGGCGCAGAATGCTACAGGAATTCGGGGTTTGTATAAACACCCACGGCATCTCGCCGCAGGTGTTTTGGGACTGATAAGGGGAGTTATCCCCAATTTATGTGGCTAAACCTTCGGCTCAATTTGGGTCTCGGCGACCAAATTCCAGCGCCTTGCTATTGGCGGTAATAATACTGTTGCCAATGCCGGGAACGGCCAAGAGGTCCTCGCTGGATTTAAACGGGCCATTATTGTTGCGGTAGGTAATAATCGCCTCGGCCCGCTTTTCACCAATGCCTTTGAGAGTTTGTAATTCTTCAGCGCTGGCGGTATTCACGTCTAGGGCGTGGCCAGAAAAAGAGATGATTAACAGACTGCATAAAACTACGAGTTGTGCCGACCAGCGGCGTAGATAGGTTTTCATCAGCAAATTCCCTTTGGTTGATGAGTACAGCGACAGTTTCTTTTAAGCGGCGCAATAACGCCGCTTAAAATAGTAGAACAGCTGTGTGGGTTTGCAAAGGCCTTTAATACATTCTTAGCGAACCTTGATCTCCGTCCACAGCTTGTTGGCTAAACGGCGCTCCTTGGCATTGCGGGCGGCGACGGTTTCGAGCTTTACCTGTAGTTCTGGGGTTGGGAAGATCGCTGTAATTTTAAGGATGTCCTCGTCAATGAAGGGCGTGGCTGCCGCATTGGGGTTGCCGGTGCCGATAATCGTGGTTAGTTCCGCGGCGTTTTGCGGATCCATCATAAAGTTGATGAACATATGGGCCAGCTCGGGGTTGCGGGCCTTTTTGGGGATCACCATATTATCCAGTGCTAATACCGCGCCTTGCTTAGGCAGTACAAAGTTAACAGTGAAATCACGTCCGGCGTCGGCCGCGTCGGCGCGGGCTTGGAACATATCGCTGGAATAGCCGTGGGCTACCCAGATATTGCCAACGGTCAGTTCTTTGATGTAGCTAGAAGAGTTAAATGCCGCCCAATAAGGCTTGGCTTTGAGAATCACCGCTTGAGCTTCCTTCAGGTGCTTCTCGTTATTGTCGTTGATGGAGTAGCCTAGGTATTTCAGCGCCGCGCCGAATAACTCTTCTGCGTCGTCCATTACCGTGACCTTGCCTTTGATTTTAGCTAACACGGCAGGATCAAAAATAATCGACCAGTCGGCGGGGTCGATACCCAGCTCGGCAATTTTGTTTTCGTTGTAGCCTATTAGCGTTGTGGTAAAGGCGTAGGGCAGGGAGTAAACATTGCCGGGGTCGTAAGCCTTGTTCATGTAGCCCGCCGCGCTATTGCCAATATTGCTGAGCTTGCTTTTGTTTAAGGGCATCAAAAAGCCCTGCTTGATCAGTGCTTCGACGGCGTTTTGGGTGGGAATAACCACGTCGTAATCACCGCCACCCGCGAGGAGTTTGGCCATCATTTCTTCAGTGGCTGAGAAATAATCCTGCACCACTTTACAGTCGCACAGGGCTTCAAAACGGGTGACGGTATCTTCGGCAATATAATCGTTCCAATTGAACAGATGTAAGGCCTTTTCAGCCATAGCAAATTGCGAAAGGCACAGCACAAAACAGCACAGTAACTTTTTCACGATAGCGTCCTTCTAAAGGGGGGAGTGGGTTATTGCCGCAAAACTGCAGGCGAGATTTTGGACAGCAGGGTAATCAAGGTCAGAGTGACCAACATCAACAGGGTTGATACAGCGTTCACTTCTGGGGTGACGGCAATTTTAACCATTGAATAAATCTCCAGTGGTAAGGTCGAACTGCCCACCCCGGCAGTAAAGAAGGTAATAACAAAGTCGTCAATAGATAATGTGAAGGCCATTAATGCCCCGGCAATAATGCCGGGCATCAGCAAGGGCAAACTGATGAGCCTAAAACTTTGCCAGGGACTGGCGCCGAGGTCGCGAGCCGCCTCAATTAAACTTTGATCCATGCCCGCCAAGCGCGATTGCACTGCCAGTGCCACAAAACCAATGCAAAAACTAACGTGAGCAAGAATAATCGACACGCTGCCAAGGCTGATATTAAGCAAAATAAACATTAGCAGCAGGCTAACACCGATTAAAATATCGGGCATGGCAATGGGGCCAAGCACCAGTGCCGGCAGCCATTTCTGGCGCCCGCGATGGATCGCCAGACCGGCTAAGGTACCGAGTACCGTGGCCAGGGCGGCGCTGATGATGGCAATGATTAGTGAGTTGCCCGCCGCCCGCAAAATATTTTCGTTATGGATGAGTTTTTCATACCATTTCCATGTAAAGCCCACCCACTCGGCATTGAGCTTGGAGTCGTTAAAAGAAAAAATCACGACCACCGCGAGCGGGATGTAGAGGAATAGATAAACCAAAATACCAGCGCTGACGAGGGTTTTACTGGGGCGATTATGTACCATTGTTGGCACTCCCAGTTTTGCCGAGTTTCGCGGCGAGTAAGACTAATAAGAGGGTGATGCCAGTGAGAACGAGCGATAACACGCTGCCAAACGGCCAGTCCCGAGATTCGACAAATTGCTGCTTAATGACGTTGCCAATCATAATGCCATTGGTGCCGCCGAGCAGGTCGGGTATCGCGAAAATACCCAGCGAGGGAATAAATACTAAAATCGCGCCAGCATAGATGCCGGGCAGTGACTGTGGCCAAGTAATTAGCCAAAAGCACTGAAAGCGATTGGCGCCAAGGTCTTGGGCGGCATCGAGCAGGCGGCTATCGTGCTTCTCCAAATTGGCGTACAGCGGCAAAATCATAAAGGGTAGATGCACATAAACTAGGCAGGTAATGACGGCGGTACTGCTAAACATCAGGCTAATCGGCTCGAGGCCGAGTGCGGCAGTGACGTGGTTAAGGCCTATGGTTAGCGCACCTTGGGGGCTGAAAATAATCATCCACGCGTAGATGCGTACCAGGAAATTACTCCAAAACGGCAGAATAACTAAAAGTAGCAGCAGATCCCGAAACCGCTTTTGGCTGCGGGCAATCATCAGCGCCAAGGGGTAGGCCATGATCGTGCAAATAAGGGTGGTCAGTATCGCATAGCCCAAAGATTTAAATAGTAGGCCGAGGTAAATTCCCGACTCGAACAGGCGCAGCCAATTTTCTAGGGTGAAATCGAGGCTAAATTGGCCGTGTTCAATGTAATACCACGGCGCTAGGCCGCCGTATTCGCCGGGATAGCGGAATGAGGCAAAGAGCATCATTACGCTGGGCACGGCAAAGAACAGTAATAGATAGAGCGCCGGTGGCAGCGCCATTAAGTGATTGCGGATGCGTTCGGCGCGATTCATTAAGGTCGGCACTGGCTTACGGGACCAAGTGGCCGGCGTCGATACGCCAGGAAATTTGTACGGCATCGCCGGTATCGAACAAGCGGGTGCGACCCGGGGCATCGTTAGCCAGCATCGCCTCGATCAACACATCGTTGGCGAGTTCAATGATGTAGACGGTCACGTCACCTAAATACAGCATGTCGTGGACCTTGCCGCTGAACAGGACTTCATTGGAGCCTGCCTCCAGGATGGCGGCGAGGCGAATTTTTTCGGGGCGCAGGGTAAGCGCGCAGCTATCGCCACGATTAAAGGTGATTTCAGGGTTAGCAATGGTGGCCAATTCGCCAAGTCCGGTTATCGCGATATTTACCTTTTGGCTGTCGCTGCTGACCACTTTGGCGTCGAGAATATTGCACTGGCCGATAAAATCCGCCACAAAACGATTGTCGGGATAGCTATAGAGTACCGAGGGCTCGTCGATTTGACTGATCTCGCCCTTGTTCATTACCGCGATGCGGTGGGATAGGGCTAGCGCTTCGCCCTGGTCGTGGGTCACGTATACAAAGGTAATGCCCACTTCCTTTTGCAGGTTGATTAGTTCAATTTGCATTTGCTCGCGCAGTTTGGCGTCCAGCGCCGACAGGGGTTCGTCCAATAGCAGTAGGCGGGGCCGGTTTACTAAGGCGCGGGCGATGGCAATGCGCTGCTTCTGGCCGCCGGACAGCGCATCGGGGTAATGATTGGCCTTGTCGGGCAGGCGCACATCGTCGAGTACTTCGGCAACGCGGTGGGCAATTTCGGACTTGCTCATTTTGGCCATGCGCAAGGGGAAAGCGATATTCTCGGCCACGGTCATGTGGGGGAACAACGCATAGCTTTGAAATACCGTGTGCACCGGGCGCAGCTCAGGTGGTAGCGCACACAGGGGTTTGCCATCGAGTAGTATTTGCCCACTATCGGCTTGGTCAAAACCAGCAATGAGCCGCAGTAAGGTAGTTTTGCCGCAGCCTGAGGGGCCAAGCAGGGTGAAAAACTCCCCGGCTTGGATGTGTAAGCTGACATTATTGAGCGCGACAAAATCGCCGAAGCTACGGGAAACAGCGTTAATCTCAAGCACGGCGAGGGGGCTTCCGTCGGGATGTTGAATTTGCGCTATTTTTTGTCAGCAATAGCCTTGCCGTCAATAGCCCAGAGCGCATTCATTTCAATAGTTTTACCGCTTTTTTGCTGATCTGGGCAGAAGGCGCAAGCTGGCATGGCGTAGCGGGGCAAAGACCGCTAAAATGACGGTCTTTTTTAATCTCGCAGGCATAGCCGTTTTGCGAGGGCTTCAGCGGAGTGATAAATGTCGGATATCAATAAAGTAGTCTTGGCTTATTCAGGTGGCCTAGACACCTCAGTGATTGTCAGGTGGCTGCAAGATACCTACAACTGTGAAGTGGTGACCTTTACCGCCGATATTGGTCAGGGTGAAGAAGTGGAGCCCGCCCGCGCTAAAGCCAAGGCGCTGGGTGTGCAAGAAATTTACATCGACGACTTGCGCGAAGAATATGTACGTGATTTCGTATATCCCATGTTCCGCGCTAATGCGATTTACGAGGGCGAGTATTTGCTGGGCACCTCGATTGCCCGCCCGCTGATCGCCAAGCGTTTAATTGAAATAGCCAATGAAACTGGTGCCGACGCGATCTCCCATGGCGCGACCGGCAAAGGCAATGACCAAGTCCGCTTTGAGCTGGGTGCTTACTCGCTGAAGCCCGGCATTAAAGTCATTGCGCCTTGGCGTGAATGGGATCTAACTTCCCGCGAAACCTTGATGGCCTATTGCGCCGAGCGCAATATTCCGGTTGATTTTGCTGGCAAGAAGAAAAAATCACCTTACTCCATGGACGCTAACCTGCTACACATCTCCTACGAGGGCGGCAATCTGGAAGACCCATACTGGGAGCCAGAAGAAGACATGTGGCGTTGGTCAGTTAGTCCCGAAGCAGCGCCAGACACCCCGACTTATATCGAAATCGGCTACAAAAGCGGCGACCCGGTCACATTAAATGGCGAGGCGCTTAGCCCTGCTACTATGCTGGCTACGCTAAATAAAATCGGCGGCGACAACGGTGTTGGTCGTTTGGATTTAGTCGAAAACCGCTATGTGGGCATGAAGTCTCGAGGCTGTTACGAAACCCCAGGCGGCACCATTATGCTGCGCGCTCACCGCGCCATTGAGTCGATTACCCTCGACCGCGAAGCGGCACACTTAAAAGATGAGTTAATGCCCCGTTATGCAAAACTCATTTATAACGGCTATTGGTTCAGCCCAGAACGCCGTATGCTACAGGCGGCCATAGATGAGTCTCAGGGTTTTGTTAACGGCGTGGTACGCTTGAAACTCTATAAAGGAAATGTGGTCGTAGTGGGTCGCAAGTCTGACAATTCGCTCTTTGATGAGAAAATTGCCACCTTTGAAGATGACGCTGGCGCATATGACCAAAAAGATGCAGAAGGCTTTATTAAACTAAATGCCCTGCGCTTGCGTATTGCCGCGAATAAAGGCCGCTCTCAGCTGTAATTTATTCGTTAGAAAAAGGGGGCGTTACAGCCCCTTTTTGATTTAATTGGCTTTTGCTTTAGAGCTTCTATTTTAATGATGACTATCGTGATGGTGCCTGATGTACATATTCAGTCGCGCTGTCAAAATGCCGGTATTGTTGGCGCTGGCCCGAATTGTAAATTGGGATGCTATTGATGATTTTTGAATCGCAGATGTACGGACGTAAATTCTGGGCGTTGTCGCTCGCCATCGGCATCCTTGCCACCAGTGCGTGCAGTGGTAAAAGCGATAGTCGGGGCTTCTGGGGTACCGAGCCTAATTCTCGGCAATTTACGATCAACGAATCTTTGGGCAGTGTTGAATTTTCAAAGGGTGCCACAATCGGTAATAGCAAGAGCCTCAGCGTGGCTATTGGCAGTGGCGCGTTTCGAGCACCGAACGAATCCAACGACGTATTTTATAGCATCACTGATCGCGGTCCGACGATTGATTGCGCCGACAGTGAGGCGGTGACGGGCATTGCTAATTTTTGTGATGGTAATCCCGGCACTGTCTTTGCTATTAGTGATTATTCGCCGCAAATTATTAAATGGCAGCTTAGCGGTATTGGTACTGGTTTAACATTGGAGCAGTCCGAGGTTATTACGCTGACTGGCAGCGATGGCGCCGCAATCAATGGCCTGCCTAACCCCTTTACCAGTGCCGCTGTCGAGACGCCTTACGATAATCAAGGCAATGTACTGCCACGCAGTGCCAACGGTATTGATCCTGAGGCATTGGTGCGCTTGGATAATGGTAATTTTTGGATTGCCGAGGAATACGGCCCGAGCTTACTGCTGGTAAGCAGCACGGGCGAAATTATAGAGCGGCAAGTGCCCGCAGGCTTAACGGATCAATTAGCTGGTGCAAACTACCCTGTCAGCGGCAATATTATTCCCGCCATTTTTGAACGGCGCGCAATAGACCGCGGCATTGAGGCCTTAGCGCTGAGTCCAGATAACAAATACTTGTATTTCTTTATGCAGGGGCCCTTGGATAACCCCGCTAATGGCGCAGCTGAATCGCGTATTGTGCGGGTTGCTAAAGTTGAATTAAATGCTGATGGCACGGCGAAAGAAATGGTTGGCGAATACCTTTATCGTTTAGATGCGCCATCGCAATTTGCGATCAAGTCGCGAAGCGAGAACAAGGGTGATCTCGACGGCGATCATTTTGTAGCGCAAAGCGAAGTGACCATAAATGAAGCTATAGCAATCGGTACTGACTACGTGGTGGTGGTTGAGCAGGCCAAGACGGTGAGTAAGTTTTACCGCCTCAACCTTGCCAATGCGACCAATATCTTAGGTGGCCCTTGGGATCAAGAGGCAACAAGCCCAAGCTTGGAGCAGACGAGTTTCCCGACAGACGTCAAATTTATTACCAAACAGCTCGGTTTTGATTCGCTGACTATGCCGCTGCCTAAGGGTATTAGTCCGCTGGCTGAAAATATTGAAGGTTTTGCACTGCTGGACGTCAATTTTGCGGTGGTGCTGAACGACAGTAACTACGGTATTACCGGGCTTAGCAGCACAGTAAAGGTACTGCCGATTGGCGCTTTTGTTGTGATTTCCTCTGCGCCGATAGAGCCAAATTTGGATTACACTAAATCGGCATCTTTTGCCGTGGGCAATGCAATTACCCTGGCCGACGACACCACAAATAAGCATTTATTTGTGGTGAATGCTCAGAACAATAGCGTAGATGTTTTAGACGTTACTGATCCGCTCGCACCGGTATCGGCGACGCCGGCGACCCTCGACCTAGCCGCAGCGGCGACTGACGCGGGTGTTACGCTTGGCGCGCCGAAATGGGTGACCACGTCGGGCTCCCATATTGCAGTGGCCCTGGATAATGACGATCCGCAAGCAAAGGGCATCGTCGCGCTCTATTTATTATCTGACCTTAGCCTAGCGGCGACCTTTGAGGTTGGCGCGTCGCCCAAAATGGCGATTTTTGATTTGCTTGGCAGTCGCATTTTGGTCGCCAATGAAGGCCAGCCAAGTGATGATTTTAGTAATGACCCCGAGGGCAGTATTTCGGTTATCGACCTCAGGGATGGCGTTAATGTCGCAGAAGTTGAAGAAATTAGCTTTGCAGAGTTTAATGTCAGCGGTATTCGTGCCCAAGAATTGCCCGCTGGTGTGAGAGTGCACGCGGGGGCCACGGTCGCGCAAGATCTTGAACCAGAGCACATTGCCGTCACGCTAGATAACACCAAATTGTTTGTTACCCTGCAAGAAAACAACGCGGTGGCCATTATCAATTTGGCTGATAATAGCATTGATCGTATTGTGGCCTTGGGCAGTAAAGACTTCGGCGTCAAAGGCAATGAGTTGGATGTAAAAGCGGATAATACGGTTGATATTCGCAGTTGGCCTGGGGTTTACGGTCTGTACCAGCCAGATGGGGTTGGTGCCTATCGCTTCGCGAATCAAAACTATTTTATTACTGCCAACGAAGGTCGCCCGCGTATCTATTCAGCGTATAGCGATCAGGTCGCTGCAAGTGACCTCGCGGTTGATAATGGCAACCCAAGCGCAACCGCTGCTGCAGACCCTGCCATGCTGGGTGGCCTCAAAGTCAGTAACGAAGACGGCGATACGGACAAAGACAACGATGTTGACGAAATCACTGCCTTTGGTGCGCGCTCGTTTGCAATCTGGAATGAGCAGGGCGAACTGTTGTTTGATTCAGGTAATGATCTAGCTATGGTAACGGCGGCTAGTTTAGGTGCTAACTTTAATGATGCCGACACGGCAAGTCCCTTCAATGGTGCTGCACCCAAGAGCATTGCGCTGGTGTCTAGCCTCAACCGGGTTTATGCCTTTGTGAGTTTGCAGCGTGCCGGCGGTATTGCGATTTACGATATTACCTCACCAATGGGCGTTCAGTTTGTGCAGTACGTGAATAATCGTGATAGCGGTGCGGCGGATAAGGGAGCGGATGGCATCGCGACTTTCTTTATCAATAGCAAAGCCTATCTTGGTGTGGCAAACGCCGAGAGTGATAACGTGCGGATATTTGAGCTGAGCTCGGGTGTCAGCACCGACTAAGTTTTAGCAAAAAAAGGTACAGATAAGGCCATTATCCGCAGCAGATGATGGCCTTATTTTTTTGCGGGTCGCTTTTGTAATTTACGTTGTAAGGTGCGGCGGTGCATGCCGAGCTGGCGTGCAGTTTCTGAAATATTTCCCTCGTTCTCTGCTAGCACGCGCTGGATGTGTTCCCACTCTATGCGGTCTAAGGAGGGTGGGCTGAGCTCGGCGTCGCTCGCGCTGGCTGGGCTGGTTTGATCTTCCAGTGCTGCAAGTATCTCGGTGGTGCTTGCCGGTTTTTGTAAATAATTGTCGGCGCCGAGCTTAATCGCTTCTACCGTGGTCGCAATGCTCGAATAGCCGGTGAGCATCAGCATTTTTATATTGGGAAAGCGCTGGCGCAACACGGGTATTAAATTCAGACCAGAGCGAGTCTCTAATTTTAAATCGACAACCGCCATTTCGGGTGTGAATTGCTCGCACAGCGTAATTGCATGGTCGACACTGTGGGCGACATTCACCATATAACCTCGACGTTCTAATGAACGACGCAGTGAGGCACAGAAACTCTGGTCATCATCGACCAGCAAGATTTTTTCATTATGGTTCACGGGCATACCTTGGCGATTGGTAAACACAATTCCACACGGCTGCCGCCGCCAGCGCGCCGTCGCCAGCGCAGCTCGCCACCGTAACGAATGGCCGTGGCATTGCTCAAAAAGAGTCCGAGTCCCCGCCCCTTGCCTTTGCTGCTGACAAAGGCCTTGCTCATCATCGCCGCTTGCTCAGCACTTAGGCCTGGGCCGCGATCGCTGATGGCAAAAATAATGCAGTGATCCTGCTCCAGCACGTCTAAACGTAGCTCGTCGGTGCTGGTGTCGGCGCCATTACTGAGTAAATTTAAAATAGCCTGGCTCACCGTGCCATCAAGTTTCAGCGTTATTTTGCAAAGCGCGGGGCTGAGTGAGCTGTGCAAATCGCAATCTGGCCGCAGTACCTGCCAGCGCTCTTGGAGCAGGGCTAAATACTGGGGCGCGGGGGTGGTTACTGTGTTGTCTGCGCTGAGGTCTCTCGCCGTGCTAACGAGATTGGTGAGAATGTCGCGGCAGTGATCGAGTTGCTGGCCGAGGGTGGCGAGGTCGGTACGGGTCTCGGCATCAAAATCTTGCTCTGTTAAATCTTCTAGCACTACCTTCATCGTCGAGAGTGGCGTGCCCAACTCGTGGGCAGTGCCCGCAGCAAGGCTGGCTACGGCCAGCAGTTGCTCGTCTTGCAGGCGGTGTTCTCGGCTGCTGGCCAATTCAGCTTCGCGCTGGCGCAGGCTGTGCGCCATCTTAAAAACAAAATAGGTAATTAGCACAGTGCTCACCAAAAAATTGGCCCACATTCCTAAAATATGGGTGTTTGGCGCGCCGCCGTGTTGGTGTTGGTTGGGCGCGACTGCTTCTAGCGGAATAAAATTAAACAGCAGCAAGCTGTAGGCGCCAAAACCGATCGCGCCAAGTAGCCACGTATAAGCCCAGGGCAGGGTTGCGGCAGAGATACACAAGGGCACCAATAAATAAGATATAAATGGATTATTCGCGCCACCAGAAAAATACAAAACCGCACTAAAGCCCAGTGTATCAACGCACAAGTGAATAAATAATTCGACGTCGGTTACTGGCCAGCTTTGGTAGCTCCGCCACCAGCTGAATACCGCAAAGCCAGAAAGTGCACTTAATAACAGTTTTAAGGTGACGTAGGGCAGCATCCAGCCGAGCTGGCCTTCGGCATAAAATACCGCGCCAAATTGACTGGCAATTACCAGGCTGCGAATTAGGCATAGGCCGCGCAAATTAGCGGTATTGGGATTCAACGTTGCTCCCCACATCAAGAAGAATAAAGACCTCAGTATAGCGTTTACACGGTAGCGGCGGGCAGGTGCTGCGACAAAGTGTCGCAGGCCACAGCTAATCTCCCTTGTTAAACTGCGCCTGCGCTAAATTTGCCGTAACCACGCCCAACCTAGATAGGACACTATTATGCGCAAGCTTGCTTTTACTCTGTCGCTACTGGCCGCTGCGCCGGTTCTTGCTCATCAAGATTTAACGTCCGCACTGGCCAGTGGCGCAATTCGTCACGCGCCACTCGGCGTGATGGGTGACCACGTGCATAACACTGGCGAATGGATGTTCTCCTACCGTTTTATGCGTATGGAAATGGCTGGCAATTTAGACGGCAGCGATTCGATTTCCCCTGCCGAAATTACCGGTAGCATGATGGACCCCGGCCCGTATATGGTGGCGCCGCTTAAAATGACCATGGAAATGCATATGCTAGGTGCAATGTATGCGCCTAGTGATACCCTTACCCTTATGGCGATGCTGCCGCTGCTAAATAAAAGTATGGATCACCGCAGCCGCATGGGCGCGGAATTTACGACCGAAACTGACGGTGTTGGCGACGTATCGCTAGCTGCCTTGCTGCGTGTTTATCAAGCCGCAGATAAATCGGCTGGCGTGCATTTAAATCTCGGTGTCAGCCTAGCGACCGGCTCAATTGATGAGCGCGACGACACGCCAGCGATGGCCAATGCCAAGCTGCCCTACGGTATGCAATTGGGCTCAGGTACCTATGACTTAACGCCAGGAGTGACTTATCAAGCCTACTCTGCGCTATACAACTGGGGCGGACAGGCCCAGGCGACTTTGCGCAGTGGCAAAAATGACAATGACTACCGCTTGGGCAATCGCTATGAAGTGAGCGCCTGGCTGGCGCGGAGCTGGTCGCCAGTTCTGAGTAGTGCTGTGCGATTAAAGCACACGAGCTGGGCTGATATTCACGGCGCCGACCCCGACTTAAACCCAATGATGGTGCCCACCGCCGATACCGACGTGCAGGGCGGCGAGCGCAGCGAGTTGCTACTCAGCACTAATTATCAGTTCCGTGCTGGTGCCTTAAAAGGTCACCGCCTTGCCTTGGAGTACGGCGTACCTTTTTATCAAGAATTAGATGGCCCGCAAATGGAAATGCAAGACAGTTTGACCTTAGGCTGGCAGTACGCACTTTAATGAATATTTCACCGAGGGAAAGTAGGCTGGGCTGTGTCTAATACAAATCGACTTCAAGGTATTTGTAATTAAAGGGTTTAGCGTATGTCTCGCCGTTTGCTAGTTTCTATTCATTTGTACCTCGCTGCTTTTTTTTCGCCCATGGTCATTATCATGGCGGTATCGGGCGGCTTGCACTTGCTGGGTGTTAAAGAAGTGATGACCAGTACCGAATTGGGCTATGTGAGTGGCCTTAAGCTCGATGCCGACAGCCCCAGTTTAAGCAGCGATGTGCGCACGGCGCTGCAAAGTCTCGGCGTAGATGCGCGCTTTGAATACGTGAAGGGCAGAGGCGGTGAATTTTCAACGCGGCCAAGCAGTCGTGAACATTATCGTTTAAGCCAGCAAGCCGACGGTGTGGCGATTACGACGGTATCGCCAAACTGGCAGGCGGCGCTGATGGAATTACACATGGGCCACGGCCCGCGCTGGTATAAGTGGTTTGAGACGGCGTTTGCACTGGGCCTGATTATTATTATGATCAGTGGCCTCTACTTGGGCTTAATGAGCGCAGCCTATCGGCGTCAAACTTTGGTGTTGTGCAGTGTTGGCCTGCTGTTATTTTTGGCGCTCGGGTTTTTGTAAAGTCCGCTCTTTAATGCCATTGAATTACACTGTTAGTTCAATGGCGCTCGCCGCCGCCTCATCTCGATAGACCCCACCAACAATGCACGCCGCAGGGTAACCCGCCTCGCGCAAGGCCTGAACACATGTCGTTGCCTGCGCTTGCGGTACGCTCGCTAACATACCACCGGATGTTTGGGGGTCGAATAATAATGGGTACACCGGGTGATTGCGCCATGCCTCAGCATTTTTGACGGCAGCGCCAATCCGCTGATTTTGAGCCTGTAAGCTGCTGCTTATGCCATTTGCTAAACACGCCAGCGCGCCGTCTAGGGCGGGGATGCTGCCGAGCTTTAGCTGGGCAGACAGGCCGCTGGGCTTTAACATTTCAACTAAGTGGCCGAGCAAACCAAAGCCAGTTACATCGGTACAGGCGGTGGCGCCGTGATCGTGGAATATCTTGCCCGCGCTGCGGTTACTGCTGAGCATGGCGGCCAAGGCGCCTTCTAACCATTTGCCTTGAGCCTGTAATTGGCCGTGGGCTGCAAACAAAGTGCCGGTGCCAAGGGCTTGGCTTAGAATTAATACCTCGCCCTCGTGTAAATTAGCTTTGGTGAGTACCGCGTTCTCCGCGGCCAATCCATTTACCACAAATCCAATGCTGAATTCAGCGGCTTCACTGGTGTGGCCGCCAGTCAGGCTGCACTGATTGTCGTTAAGCACTTTTACCGCGCCACTCATTAATTGCAGTAAATCGCGCTCGGTTAGTTTGTTGCCAGCAAAGGGCAGGCTGGCGATGGCCATTGCGCTTTGGGGCTGGGCGTTCATGGCAAACAAGTCACTTAAGGCGTGCTGGGCGGCAATTTGGCCGAGTAAATACGGCTCGTCGATAAAGGCCCGAAAATGGTCGACGCTTTGTAATAGCAATTGTGTCGCCGTGTTCTGATCTTGATTTACCCAGATAGCGGCGGCATCGTCGGGGGCGTCTAGGCCCCAGGCGATATCGTCGCGCTGCACAGGGCTTAACTGCTTAATCACTTTGCTGAGGGTGCTGGCGCCGACCTTGGCGCCACAGCCGCCGCAGCGCATTGCCTGTGCATCGCTCGGGGTTTCGTCGCCGCTAATGAAGGGATCGACAAGCTGCGCCCTAGGCTGATTAGTGCTCATGCTGAGTTCGCTAAACATGGCCATAAAGCGGCGATCAATGTTGTCTTTCCAACGCCACACCCAGTCGCCGCTCAGTGTTGGCCATAAGGGCCGGTGGGCAATGGCGGTTTTTCCGCCCAAGGCCAAAATACTTAAAAAGTCTTGTTGCGGACGATGTTGCTTTAAGGGCTGGCCCAAAAGCTTGCGCTGCAAATTAGCGAATAATACCGGCCCTTGGCGCACTGCGAACACGCCAGCAGCAGGGCGAGGGTGATTCACTTGTTGGGCGGTGTCGCCAGCGGCAAACACAAAGTCGTGGCTGAGTGATTGCAGGCTGTCGTTAATCGCGATAAAGCCATTGGCGTCGCAGGCAAGGCCAGCGTGCCTAGGCCAGTTGGCGGCTTTGGCATTGGTACACCAAAACATATGCTCGCTGTGCAATGAATAGTTTTTATTTTGGCCATCATCTGCGCCTTCAATATCTATGCGCTGGTCGGCGATATTGACGACCTTGGCCTCGGCGTGCAGTTGAATACCCTTGGCCTGCAAGGCTGTCTTCGCGCGCTTGCGGATACGCTGGGGATAGGTTTTGAGTAACTCGGCACTGGAGTACAGCAAGTGGTAGCTGGGCGTGACAATCTCTGGGTATTGGCTAATGGCGTGTTGCATGGCCAGTATTAATTCAACACCCGCGGCGCCGCCACCGACCACACTGATGGCTGCGGGTGTGCTGGCTTTGTGCAGCGCTGCAAGAGTGTGTTGCCAGCGGGGATAAAAATCACTGATCGGTTTCACCGGCGTGGCGAATTGCTCGGCTCCGGCAATACTCAAATCTGGGGTAATGCCGCTATTGATCGACAGCAGGTCGAAGCCAATGGGCGGACGGTCTTTGTCGTTGAGCAGCAGTTGCTTTTGCTCAAGATCAATAGCCACCACGCTGGCCTGTATAAAGCGCGCACCGGCAAATTGGCTGAGCCGCATTAAGTCGATATGGGCGTCGTCAAATTGATAGTGACCGGCAACCAGACCCGGCAACATACCCGAGTAAGGGGTTTGCACCTGCGGCGAGATCACGGTGAGCCGCACGCCAGCCAGCGGCTGCATGCCCCACATTTTTATGACTTGGGCATGGGCGTGGCCGCCGCCGATCAGCACGAGGTCGCGATAGTTCACTGCGGGGGACATTGCCATGCTCATGTATTGTTATCGGCTGTTATTGGTGGTGGCTTACAGGGTCTCAGGGGACGGCCGCAGATGCAATCGCTGGCGGAGGTTGCGGGCGAGCATATCGGCGATAATATTCAGTATAGCGGCGCAGAGAATCAAGAGCAGCGCTCGATCAAAACGAAACTCTTCAAAGGCCGAGTCAATATAAAAGCCCAAGGTGCCAATGCCGAGCATTCCGAGAATGGCTGTCTCGCGCATAATGACCTCCCAGCGGTAGAGCAAAAAGGCCAGAAATTGGCGATAAACCCGAGGCAGTATTTCATAGCTGTAGCGATTGATGCCGGTGCAGGCATCCTCGCGTAACACTAGCTCGCCGCTGTAGCGCCCCAGCAAATGGGCAATGATCGCCCCGTTGTGAATGCCCAACGCCAGTATGGCGGGCAGCATCGATGGCCCCAATAACAACAGGCCGATAAAGGCCAGTAAATACTCGGGCAGGGTGCGAGCAATAATTAGAAAGCCATCACCTAGGCTGCGTTTAAGCGGGCTAAAAAACTGCCGTGAATTAAGCGGAAACCACGCTAGGCTGAGTATGGCGGTGAGCAGTAGGACGATTTGGCTGAGGATTAAGGTGCTGGTCACGCCCGGTACAATTTGTTGTTGCCACAGCATTGCCAACCAGTCGAACACGGCGACATAATCAATATTCGTTTTATTGCGCAGTGGCGCAGGAATAATATCTTCGCTAAGAAAGCGCGCAATATTTGCCCAGCTGAAATGCGCGGTGGGCGGCAAGTAAATAAGTGCGGCAATTAAATACACTGGCAGCGGCGCTTTTTTTAGCCACCAGCGCAGGCTAAGCACAATGGCCAGCAGCACATAGAGCAGCGCGGCGGCGTCATTATACTGGCCGTTGCCCAGTGCAGTTTCTAAATGGTAGCCGAGGGTGGGCAGGCCAACAAAACCTAAAACAATGCTCGAGCGAATGGCGCACTCAAAGCGGTAGCTGGTGTATTGCAGCAGTGGTCGCCATGCCAGCGGCAGGGTAGTGTAGAAAAAGGCGCTGAGCCCTGCGCTCTGCAATAGGTTGTTGCGCGGCGCGGCCTCGGTCTCTTCAAATAATTCGCCGTAAATTTTTGCTAGGGTGCCGGCATAGGGAATGGCAATGGCGAGCAAGCCAGTGAGCGGCGATAGCCCAAATAATTGAATAAAAATCAGCGCCCAAAACAATTCATGAATTGCGCGTATAAAAGCGCAAAAGCCGCGCACTAGGGGGTGGCGATACAGAAGCGCCAGTATAAACCCCGCTGTGCTGGCCAGCGCCATACCCTGCAGGGCAAAGGCGAGGGTGTTAAAGGCGCTGCTGGCAATTTCGCGATAAGACCAAAAATTGGGCGCCATTAGGCCTTGGCCCATGCGCAGTAATTCTTGGCCGGGGCTGGCGCGGTGAATGTCGATGTCGGCAAACAGCAGGGCGATAAAGCCGGTCAGGGCCAGCCATAAACTTAATTTAAGTCGGGTATTGTTGTGGGAGTGAGTTTTAACGTTCATTACGCTTGATACAGCGCAGCTAGTTGCTCGGCGGTTACCTGCGCACTCGGCAAATCAAAGGCAATGCGGCCGTCTTTTAAGCCGATAATCCGCTGACAAACGCGCAGTGCTTGTTGAGTATCGTGCAGGGCGAGCACTATGGTCTGATGGCGCTGGCAGATCAGACTGAGCATTTTGTCTGCCTGTATGGCGTCGACTGCCGACACTGGCTCGTCGCCAATAAAAATGGTCTGCTGCTGATACAGGGCGCGGCCAATAGCCACGCGTTGCTGCTGGCCGCCAGAGAGTTCGTCCACCCTGCGGTGCAGTTCATCACGTAATTCAACACTTTCCGCCAATACTTGTATCTCGGTCTTTGGCCCAGCGAAGGGCCGCAGTAAATTAGCGAGGTTGTAGAGCGAGGAACGTCGACTGAGGCCACCCATATACATGTTGTGATAGGCGCTGAGCATGGGCACCAGCCCCGCATGTTGCGGGCACCAAGCGACCTTCGTCGCTTGCAGGCTGCGCAAATGTTTAAGCAGGGTAGACTTGCCCGCCCCAGAGGGGCCGACCAATGCCACGCTTTCGCCTTGGCGAATAGTCAGCGACGCGTCTTTGAGTACCGTTTGTTCACGGTACTTTAAACTAATATTGTGTAGCTCGAACATAGCGGGTTTAGCTCTATTCGGCATCCATCAAGCCAATGGCCATGGCGGTGTCTTTAATCGGCTGATAATCGTCGTTAGTGGCTTCAACAAAAGACTGGCGGGGGAACGCGGCGAGAATCTCAGCGTCGCTAATATTCAATAAGCTCTGTTTAACTTTGGCCTTAAAGCCAGCGCCCCAGCGCGCGTCCACGTCACCGCGAATACTCCACTGATAATCGGGGTAGCTGGGGGTTTGCCAAATAACACTCACTTCACTTGGGTCGATAATGCCCGCGGCGAGTTCGTCTTCCCACACTTTGTAATTGACCGCGCCAAGTTCATAGGCGCCAGACTGTACTAGCGCAATGGTGCGGCTGTGGTCGTCTGAAAAACCCACCCGTGTAAATACTTGCTCTGGGGATTTTTTGAGATGCTCGCGAATATAAAATTCCGGCATTAAGCGGCCAGAGGTAGACCCCTTGGCGCCAAAGGTAAATGTCTTGTTAGCGATACCCGCTGGAAAATCGTCAGACTTGCTCAGGCCGCTGCGCTTATTGGCAATTAGGTAGGTCACAAAAAACTTATCTTCGTAGCCTTGAGCAATGGCCTCACTGCCTGCCACGAGTTCCCGCGCCTGTACCCCAGACAAGCCGCCAAACCAAGCGAGCTGTACTTGGTTGTTGCGAAATGCGGTTACCGCTGCGGCATAGCTTTTGACCGGCACGTATTTTACTTTTACGCCCAGTTCTTTCTCTAAGTAAGCTGCAACTTTATCAAAGCGTTCTTGCAGGCGCGACTCGTCCTGATCAGGAATGGCCGTAAAACTAAAAGTCTCAGCAAGGGCACTAAGACTAATCGAACTTGAGACGAGCAGCGCTGTTAAAACAGTCAATAACCGCACGGGATTCTCCTGTAGAGAGTGAGTAAAGGGAATTATGTTGGCGTGTAAAGTTGTGCCCAAGCCACGATCTCGTCTTTGTTGCCGCGAAAAATTTCGCGGCCATCGCGACGGCTTTGTTGGTAGTCGTACATGGGGTCGTAGTAATTGCTTAGTAATACTTCTATGCCGGGGCGAAAGCTATCGGCATTGCCGGTGTTTTCGAACTCGCTGAGCGCGGCGCTGAATATAGCCGTTAGCGCTTTGTGGCGGTCACCGCCGAGACGTTTGCGAATACGGTTGAGGTTGCCAAGAATTTGCTCTCGGAATTTTTCGCTGCCCAGCTCTTCGCCAAAGGCTTGGATGTATTCCGGCCGCGCGCTAAGCACGTACTCCTCTAAGGCGATGTCGATTCGTTCTTCAAGCGGGGTTTCCAATACGGCCAGTGGCGCCTGTTGCATGGTGGCCTGCAGCTCAAGCGGCAAGGTCACCGAGCCAATCATATGACCCTCGTCTTCGGTGAACAATGGCGACTGGGGGTGGGCGTCGCGCAGCTTTAAAACCGCAATGCTCAAGGTGTTTTCAAAATCAATCTGTGCGGGTTGAGGCTGAACCTGACGGCCAAAGGCCGAGCCGCGATGATTGGCGAAACCCTCTAAATCAAAACTGCGGGCAATGCGTTGGATAACCCGTGTTTTGCCGCTGCCGGTGCGGCCTGAAACGAGCACTAGCGGCGTGTTAGCTTCGCGCAAGGCGGCACTGTGGATGTCTAGCTCATCAATTAAAAAGCGGCGCATGGCTTTGTAGCCGCCGGTGATTAAGGGGTAATCAATACCGGCTTCGGCAATGAGTTTTTTACTGAGATTGGAGCGCAAACCGCCGCGAAAACAATATAAGTAGCCCTCGGGATATTGCTGAACATAGCGCGTCCAGTCTGCAATACGCTGGGCTTGAATTGCGGGGGTGGCCAGCTTCCAGCCAAGTGCAATGGCGGCATCTTGGCCCTGCTCTTTATAGCGGGTACCAATAACATGCCGCTGCTCATCGTCGAGCAGTGGAATATTAGTGGCGCAGGGGAAGGCACCTTTATTGAATTCCACCGGCGCACGTACGTCCAACAAGGGAATGTCCTTGAGGAAGAGCGTGCGGAAATCATCGCTATTGCTGCGCTTGGTCATAAGCTTGTATTTAATTGAGAGGGCAGCAGTCTACGCTGAATAGCTCACGGAGAGAAGTTGGACGCGTGTGGGGGTGACGATGTGGGTCTTACAAAAGGCCCACATCGTCATCTAGCGCAGCACAGCCGGGGAAGGTGTGCTGTTTTCAGGCTTTCATCGCCGCTTTAACATCGGCCGGCTTTATCGGCAAATTGCGTAGACGGGCGCCAACGGCATTGAAAATCGCGTTGCCAATGGCTGGCGCCACCGCAATAACACCCGGCTCGCCAAGCCCCGTCGGGAACTCGGTGTTCTGCACAAAGCTAATGTCCAGCTCGGGCACGTCGCTCATACGCAGTGGCGTGTAGGTATTGAGGTTGCGGTCAGCGACCTGGCCCTCTTTAATGGCGGTGCCTTCGTGCAGTGCCATGCTCAAGCCCCACAGCATCGCGCCTTCGGTTTGCGCGAGGGCGCCGTCGGGGTGAACCACCATGCCGCAGTCCATTACGCTGGTTAGCTTAATGACGCTGACTTTGCCGGAACTAGGGTCTACTTTAACGTGGGCAATACAGGCGCTCCAGGTGGGCATGCCGCGTTCTTGTCCTGCCGCAATGGCGAGTCCTAAACCTTCATTTTTGGGTAATTTGCGGCCCCAGTTGGCTCTGGTTTTGGCCTCTTGCAGAACATGGGCTAAGCGCTTGGCGCCGCCGACGGCTTCCGGTGCTTTACCGGCGTTTTTGCCTTTGGCGTCTAAGAGTTTTAGGCGGAAGCTGGCGGGGTCATCACCCTGAGCGTGCGCGACTTCATCCATAAACGATTCAACGCCCCAGCCAATCCAGCCCGGCCCCACGGCGCGCAACCAGCCGGGCACAAAGGTTTTTTGGGCTAAGGTATTATTGATGGCGCGCACGCGATGGTTGTTTAAGCTATACCAGTGGTCGGCGCCACTGATAGAAAAACTGTCGACCTTGGTTTTTTTGTCGACGCTGTCGGGCATAAAGCCGGGCGCCATGGTGAGGGTTGGCCAGCCCGCTGCAGCGGCGTGTTCAATGCCCTGTAAGGCGTTGTCGGCGTCCCAGTAGGCGGCAAAATGTTGTACCGAGGGCGAGCGAATACAGTCAAAACGGGAGTCGTCTTCACGGGTGAAAACCAATTTTACCGGCTTGCCTGTGGCTTTGGCGGTGAGTGCTGCGGGCAGCATATAGTCACCCGCCAAACGTCGGCCAAAACCGCCACCGAGATAGTGCTGGTGAATGATTACTTGGTCTTCACTCAGGCCCACTGACTTGGCCACCACCGGCAGAAACAGTGATTGCCATTGATTGCCGGTATACACATGGCAGATACCGTCTTTAAACTTGACGGTGGCATTCACCGGCTCTAGTGCAAAGTGCAAAACAGAGGCGGTGCGGTATAAGCCTTCGATTGATTTTTTTGCTTGTTTTGCGGCGGTGTCGATATTGCCGTGTTCAACAAATAGCCCGCCAGAGGATTTGTCGGCAACCAGTCGCTCGCCCTCAGCGATCAGGTCTTGCTCACTGACCTCGGCGGTTTCCCCAGCTTTATAGCTTACCTTCACCGCGTCGGCGGCCTTGATCGCGCCGTGGTAGGTGTCGGCTAATACCGAGACCCAACCTTGTAATATCTCGGCGGGATCTTCCAGCACTTTATAGCCGATATAACCTTTCACTTTTTTCGCGGCACTGTCGTCGATTTTTAGCACCGATGAACCATAGCGCGTAGGTGGAATCAGCGGCCGCGCATAGATCATGCCGTCGAGTTCGGCGTCGATGCCATAACGCGCTGCGCCAGTGGATTTGGCGGGAATATCCAGCGCCTTGCTCGGCTTGGCAATGAGCGTGCGTTTGGCTGCGGGCTTGGGCGAAAACGTGGCAAGCTTCTCGTCGCTATAGGTTTTATCGATCTTGCCGCGTTTAACAATCTCGGCAAAGTCCATGCGTTTGCTGCCACAAATCACTTGGCTGTTCTCAGTTTTACAGTCTTTGGCCGCAACCCCGAGTAATGCCGCAGCGGCTTCAATTAGCGCCTCGCGGCTCGCTGCCCCGGCTTGGGACATGGGTACATAGGACTGGAAAACCGACCAGGATCCGCCGGTCACCATATAGCCCCATTTAGGGTCGGTATCGACATGCTTGAAACTCACACGATTCCAATCTGCACCGAGCTCGTCGGCAACAATGCGCGCTAGCGCTGTGCCCACATGCTGGCCCATTTCGGCGCGGGTCACGTTCACCAGAATGGCGCCAGTTTGATCGATCTCGAACCAGATCGTGGGGTTAAACTGTTTGTTTTGTAGGCGCTCAGACGCGGGTGTATTGCCGGCTAGCGCGGCACTCGGGGCGAACGCCATCATTAGTCCGGCGGTTGTAGTGCCGATCAAAAACTGACGACGACTATAGTCTGCGTTTTTGTCATTCGTGATTCGTGACATCTTAGCTTACTCCCTGTTCGTCAGCGTGCGCCGAGAGGCTGTCGTCGACCACGGTCTGCCGCTTGGGGTCATATATTTGAATAACGCCGTCGCTGCTTTGAGCCGCACTTTTGATGGCGCGTTTAATGCGCACATACGACATACAGCGGCACAAATTCCCCGACATATACTGAACAATTTCATCATCGCTGGGATTGGCTTTGTTCGCTAACAGCGCTGCGGCCTGCATGATTTGACCAGACTGACAGTAACCGCATTGCGGCACTTGCTCCTCTACCCAGGCTTTTTGTAGCGGGTGGCGGGCTTCCAAACCTTCAATGGTGCGGATGTCGGCGTTGCTCGCGGCGGCGAGTGGTAGCGAGCAAGACCGCATTGGATTGCCGTTCATATGCACGGTGCAGGCGCCGCACATGGCAATGCCGCAACCGAACTTGGTGCCCTTAAGGCCAAATTCATCGCGAATAACCCAGAGTAGCGGGGTGTCCCCCGGGGCACTTGAGGAGATCTTTTTGCCGTTAAGTGTGAAAGTCGTCATTCGTTCCGTCCTCATTAATACTGAGTGGCGTTTTAAGCGCTGTGAATCAGTGTAGGTCAGTTTGAGTTGAGGTGCGTTTTGTTCGCTATGCTGGCGGCTTCGCCGCGTCGCGGACAGTGATCCAATCTTCTTCGACGGTTAGCGCAATTTTTGCGGGCTTTAGTGCCAGCTGGCGATGGTACTCGGCAGCCGCTTGCATCTCGGCGTCGCCGATTGATGCCAGCGAGTGCAGGGCTTTCTGCAAGCGCACTGATACTTCCACTAGGCCCGCGCCGTCACGGCCAATTGCGGTGAATGCATCGTCGAACATATCACGCACGGATATTTCGGCTACTTCGACGCGATCGTAAACAGGCTGCTGGTCTTGATTTGCTGTTGCCGGTTCGCTCCACTGGGTTAGTAACCTTAGCAGTGTGCCCACCACATCGATTGCCGTACCGGGATCATTCACCGCTGGCGATAAGGCGCGGCTGGCAATTTCGGACAGTACAATTAAGCCAAATCGTGGATCGTCATCAAAAAGGCGGCTGCTGCCGATTTGGAATGACTTGCCGATAGCTGCGGAGTCGATCTTGGGCTTATCACCGGTAGTGGTAATAACCTGCGCGAGGGCCCGATCTGGCGACGCGAACGTGCCGGGGAGGGCGGCCACCACAATTCGCGCTTGGTTTTGCTCAGCCCATATCTGCAACGCGGCGATATCGATGTGTTGCACATAACCCACGCTCGTGGCGAATACCGACTGTCCTTGACGACCAGGCTGGACTGCCACGCCACACAGCCGTGGTGCATTCCGCCGTCGCGCAAGGGCGCCAGCGGTGGCGTCTTCCACTTTGCCAATGGTTGATCCCATCCGGCCTAGGCGCGCAATGCGGTCAACCCAGCGAACAAAGGTCAGAATCACAATACTGAAGACAAACACCGTTAGCACGAAAAGGATAAACAGGCCCGCGCTCCCGAAATAGTCATTCTTCAGCGCGGTTAACGCAACAATACTGAAAATAAAAGAGCCGACAAAGGTGGAGAGCGCGTTCTGAGACGCATCGTCTGCGACGACCAAGGGAAAAGACCGCGGCGTTGCGGTGTTTGCCGCTGAGGCGTAGGCCGAGACCATCGATGCCACCGAAAAAGTCGCAATGACCAGCATACTCGCGGCCATCACCGACAGCAAAGACTCAACGGAGTCCTCCGCAATCACCGGCAATATCTGCGTTAACGCCGTGCTGTCAGCCAATTTGGCGACGAAGGCGATTGCGATCGAAAGCAGGCAGACCGCTAAGGGTTTAACCCACAGGCGTCCGCGAAATCGATTGACGATAAATCGTATGCGATCAGCTGAAACAAAAGAGGCCATTCCAATCTCCCGCTCGCAGCTTAGCTTCCAATTAGGTGTGTAATACCTAGGAATACCCGTTTTACTTTAATCTTGTGAGACCAACTAACACACTGATAACACCGCCAACCATGCCAGCCCAAGCTTCAATTGGCGTGTCGCCATTTAATGCTCGGCCGATTTGAGCGCTTGCCGAATCATAGATGTTGTAGCCCTATATCGCCAAAGCCACACCGGCCACAACGAGCACAATACCAATAATTTTATTATTCATGTTCGCACCACGCTGTATAAAAATTGAATTAGTTTGATGCTTACATAAACACATTTTGGTCTTTAAAAACACCAATAAAGAAACAGGTCGTGCTACGCACCTATGCGCACCAAGACCTGCCCCGCAAGGTATCTAAAGGAGCTGGCCAATATGTTCTTGAGTGAAGGGTTTTAATTGATCAAGCTGACCATTTTTTACCTTGTTCACCCAGTCAGCATTGGCGAGTAAGGCGCGACCAATCGCAATGAGGTCGAACTCATTACTGTCCATCTTTTCAAGCAAGTTATCGATATTGGCAACTTCAGCGCCTTCGCCACGCATTGAAGAAATAAATTCTTGGTTGAGACCAACACTGCCGACACTGATGGTGGGTTTGCCGGTGATCTTTTTGGTCCAGCCCGCCAAATTAAGGTCAGATCCCTCAAACTCTGGCTCCCAGAAACGGCGCTGGCTACAGTGAAAAATATCTACACCGGCGTCGCTTAAGGGCGTTAAGAATGCGGTCAATTCCTCTGGAGTATTGCAAAGCCGCGCCGTGTAATCTTGCTGCTTCCATTGCGACCAGCGGAACACTATCGGAAAATCCTCGCCAACGCGTTCGCGCACGGCTTTTACAATCTCAATGGCAAATTGACTGCGCGCCGCGAGACTGCCACCGTAGCGGTCGATGCGGACATTGGTGTCTGCCCAAAAAAATTGATCGATCAAATAACCATGAGCGCCGTGAATCTCAACGCCGTCAAAGCCAATTTGCTTTGCGTCAAAGGCCGCTTGCGCGTAGTCGGCTACCAAGCCTTCGACTTCTTCGGTGCTGAGTGCGTCAAACACCTTTTTATCTTTAGAGACGAGGCCCGAAGGGGAGGCCGTGGGCGCGTCTGGAACCGGGCCGCTACCCGCGCGACGAGTAGCGCCAACATGCCAAATTTGCGGAATAATCTTGCCGCCAACTGAGTGCACGGCCTCAACGACTTTTTTCCAGCCGGCCAGCGCCTCGTCACCGAAGAAGGATGGGTAGCTGGTGTTGTCGGTGGCGGCGGGGTGATTAATTAGCGTGCCTTCGGTAATGATTAAGCCAACGCCGCCTTCGGCGCGCTTGCGGTAATACTCGGCAACGGCCTCGGTGGGTACGCCATTGGGTGAAAAACCACGGGTCATCGGGGCCATTACGGTGCGGTTGGCGAGCTTAAGCTGGCCGAGTTCGAATGGCGTAAATAAAGCACTGGTGTTCATCTGGTTACCTCGAGTAAGACAATTAAATGCATTTCATCACTAGCCGACTAGTATACTTTTTCAAAAATAGAAGATGATCAGCTAATATTACGAAATACTTTTGCTGGAATCGCAATAATGGACAAGCTCAAAGCCATGCACCACCTCTGCTGTATTGCCGAAGTGGGGAGCTTCAGCGCGGCCGCCAAACTCGCCAATGTGCCGGTCTCAGCGGTATCGCGCAGTATTCAAGCGCTGGAGTCAGAGCTAGGGGCGGCACTGCTCAAACGCAGCACCCGCCATGTTGGTCTCACCGAGATCGGCAAAATTTACCTCAGCGAATCAAAAGACATATTGGCGGCGATAGATCGCGCAGAGGGCCGGGTAGGCAATTATCAAAATGCGCCGTCTGGGGTGCTGCGCATTAGCGCGCTGCCTTATTATGGTGAAGTTCGACTGTTACCGTTGCTGGAGGCGTTTCAATCGCGCTACCCGCAAATTGTCATTGATTTCGAACTGTCTAATCACACTGCCGACCTTCAGCGCGACGGCATCGATATTGCTATTCGCGGCGGCAGCGAACCCGATGGTCGAATTATTGCCCATCGCCTGGTCGATAACACCCACCGCCTGTGCGCCTCGCGGTCATATATTCATAAATACGGTATGCCGCAAACTATTGCCGAGTTGAGTCATCACCGCGCATTGGTGTATCGCAGCCCCGCGCAAATATGGCATTGGCATGCCGAGGCGCGGGGTGCATGGCAGCGGATAGATATCACCACCGCGCAAATCAGCAATAGCATTCGTGTTATTCGTCAGGCGCTCCTAAGTGATCAGGGCTTGGCGATGTTGCCGAGTTGGAGCGTTGCAGAAGAAATTGCCGATGGTCGATTGGCGTGGGTACCGCTGCCAGAAACCTTGTCGACGACGGCCAATCACCCCGCGGGCAGTATTTATATGCTGTATCAGCAGCCGCAGTACACCGTGCCCAAGATTAAGGTGGCGGTGGATTATTTTAAGGAGTATCTGCAGTAGCGTTGTGGCTCGGTTACGCGCTTCGGCGCCGCCATAACACTGCGTGCGATAACGGGGCCGCCATCGTAAAGGTGCAACGCCTACTTAAAAGCCTTATTCTTGCCGACAAAAAAATGGTGAGATTTACATTGCTGTTATTTTGAGTGTCCATGTTTACCCCAAGATCACCAGGCAGTGATGCAAATAGCGTGGACTATTGTTTTGCTATTAAATATGAACTGGACGCCTAGTTTAGTTTTTGCCTGCATTGCATAGATTGACTGTTTGATACACCGTACAAATCGCCAATTAGAGCCACGTAATGAAAGCCATACCAAGCCAGCGCCAAACAAAAACGCGCCGCGTTAATTACCGCGGCAAGCGCGTGTTTTGTTAGCCGGGGCTATCACGCTACCAAGGCAAAGACCATGGCAAGCAAAGCGGGTGTCGCGACGGGTGCTTTTAACAGTATTTTGAAAATAAAGAAGACATGCTGCGCGTTATAGCAAAGCAGCGCATGGAAGATCTATATCAACAAGTGCCGTCGGCGATTGAATTTCTCGAACTCAGTAGTGGCGTGCAAAAGTCAGTGTAAAGCCGGGTGCAACTGAGCGGATTTTGCTTCACGTTCTGGAGCTAATCTATGCTTTTTACGAGCAAGCGCCCGAGCTTCATCCCCTATTTGACTTTGGTCGGGCCAAAGGCGCTCGCGAACTACGACGGTGAAGAGCACGTAGTTCGCCAGTTCCGCGCCGAATACAACCACGAGCAGTTAGTAAATCATTCCGGCGGTGTGGTGCTGCTGGTCATGATTGCGGGTTATGTCGCCTGGGCGCGTGATGACTTCGCTAGCCAGTTTGGCCGCAAGCCGGTGGGCCATTTGCTTAGGGCGGTAGCATATTAAGGTTCTCGCCTTCACAAGGGCGACGGTATTGTGGGCCCGCGAGCGCAGTTGCTGTTATACTGCACCCTAAGCACTCACTGGACATTGCCGGCGCACTTTAAATGTGCGCGTCGCAATCGTTCGTATTTTATGTGGCGTGAGTAGATGTGTATTTTTTTGGTGCCTTTTACTTCGGCTTTTTATTTCCCCGCCTTTTTTCTTTATTAAAACATTAGCTTATCCGTTTGTTTATAAGTTGGTTCGTTATTTGCTGTGTCACTGCTAACAAAAACTTGTGTGAGGATGTACTCAGTGGCTTATATCGAACCCAATGAATTTGCGACAAAGATGGTTGACGCTGGCGAATCTAAAATTTTCATGTCGGCCAGAGATACGTTGGTGAGGGCCTATATGGCCGGCGCTATTTTGGCCCTCGCGGCCTTTTTTGCAATAACCGTAACCGTTAAAACAGGGAATCCCTTGCTAGGGGCACTGCTCTTCCCTGTTGGTTTTATTATGCTCTACCTAATGAAATTCGATCTACTTACCGGCGTGTTTACCCTCGTTCCTTTAGCAATTATTGATAAGCGCGCGGGCTGCACCGTCAAGCAAATGTTGCGCAACTGGGGACTGGTGTTTATTGGTAATTTCGCAGGTGCTTTGTCGGTTGCCTTCTTTGCATCCTTCATTCTAACCTACGGGTACAACACTGACGGCGGCGCCCTAGCGGCCAAGGTCGGCAGCATTGGGGAGTCGCGGACCCTTGGTTACAAGGCGCACGGCGAGGGTGGCTGGTTTACGATCTTTATTCGCGGCATGCTGTGTAACTGGATGGTGTCGATGGGTGTTGTTGGCGCAATGATCTCCACCTCGGCCTCTAGTAAAATGGCGGCAATGTGGATGCCCATTATGCTGTTTTTTTACATGGGTTTTGAACACTCAATTGTAAACATGTTCCTGTTCCCCTTCTCGATGATTATGGGTGGTGAATTTACTATCTCTGACTACTTGTTTTGGAATGAAATTCCTACGGTATTAGGGAATCTTGCAGGCGGTTTCTTACTGGTTGGTTTACCGCTTTACCTGACTCATGTTAGAACTAGCCCTGAGCGTAAGCTGGTTTAACCACCATTATTTATTCACTGGAGGTCCCCGCTCGTAACACCGCGGGGATTTTTTTATGAAAGCTAAGTTGCTAAATGTTTCTGCGGGCCAGTGTTCCAGTGCCGGGCGAAAGCCAGTGAACCAAGATTTTCACGGCCTGCTGATTCCCGCAGAAGCGCAACGTAATGCCAAGGGTATTGCTGTTGCAATTGCCGATGGCATCAGCAGCAGTCAAGTCAGTCAGCTTGCAAGTGAAACCGCAGTAAAAACCTTTTTAAGTGATTATTACTGCACCAGCGATGCGTGGTCTGTTAAAACCTCGGCCTTAAAAGTCTTGGCGGCCAGTAATGCCTGGCTTTATGCGCAAACCCAAAGCAGTCCCTACCGTTTAGATAAAGACAAAGGCTATATTTGCACCTTTAGCGCGGTGGTTTTTAAATCGAATACCGCCTATGTGTTTCACTGCGGTGATACTCGGCTGTACCGCGTCCTTGGCGACTGCCTGGAATTGTTAAGCCAAGATCATCGGAGAGTGGTGTCGGAAGACGTGAGCTATTTGTCCCGTGCGCTGGGCATGCAGTCCCGATTGGAAATGGACTACCTAGAACTTCCAATAGAGCCGGGCGATATCTATGTCTTAGCGACCGACGGCGTATACGAATATGTATCCGACAAGTCAATTGCTCAAGCGATAAATAGTAATGAGGGAGATTTAGACGCCCTCGCCGCGCAACTGGTGGATGAGGCTTTAAAAGCCGGCAGCCCAGATAATTTAACGCTGCAAATCGTGCGTATAGACGAGGTCCCAGATAAGCAACGTGACGAAGTTTGCCAATTATTGGAAACCCTGAGCCCGCCGCCAATACTGGCGCCACGGCAGAGCTTTGAGGGTTACACCATAATTCGTCAGCTGCACATCAGTAGCCGAAGTCATGTATTTTTGGCCGCAGATACGGTGACTGGCGAGAGCGTGGTAATCAAAACTCCCGCAGCTGAAACCCGCGACAATCGCGAACATCTAGAAACCATGTTGCTGGAAGATTGGATAGGGCGGCGTATCGACAGCGTTAATGTGTTGCGCTCTATCGCGCCCCATTCCAGTCAGCGCTATATCTATACGGTAACGGAATTTGTCGACGGGAAAAGTCTTTCTCAGTGGATGCTAGACAACCCCACACCCGCCATAAATGAGGTGCGCCGTATTGTCGAACAAATTGCCAATGGCCTGCGCGCGTTACATCGCCTTGAAATAGTGCACCAAGATCTTCGCCCCCAGAACATTATGATTGACAGCGCGGGCACAGTAAAAATTATCGACTTTGGCGCGGCTAAAGTGGCCGGCCTTGCCGAAACCTGTCGCCGCAATCAAGGCGTGGTGGGCACCATGCAGTATTCCGCGCCAGAGTTTTTTTTAAATTTTGACGGAAGTAGCCGCTCAGATATTTTTTCGCTAGGGGTAATTGTTTATCAAATGCTATGCGGCGAGTTGCCCTATGGCAATGAGGTCTGTCGCGCGAGCACGCGACAGGCGCAGATAAGATTGACGTATAAGCCCTTGGCCTTAGCGCGCGCCGATTTGCCCAGCTGGGTAGACTACGCAATTGCTCAAGCGCTTCAGATCCAGCCCGAAAAGCGCTATCAAGAAGTCTCGGAGTTTGTTTACGATTTACAAAACCCCAATAGCCGCTATTTAAAAAAGGCCAAACCGCCGATTATGGAGCGCAACCCAGTATTATGTTGGCAAGTGATATCGGCGGCTTTACTGGCGGTGATTGTCATTCAAAATATGTCTTAGCAATATTGTGTGGGCGGGAGTGACGGTGCGAGTCGGGGAAAGTGTAAAGCGGCGAAAACCGCCTTACCAAGTGCAGCGGCTTACCAACTTTTGTAGGGCAAAAATTTTCCGTTCATGGTAATTACTACGCGGTCGCCTTTCGGGTTTTCCTCTTTATCAACATCCATAGAAAAATCAATGGCGCTCATAATCCCGTCACCGAACTGCTCCTGAATAACCTCTTTCAACGTATCGCCATAAACGCCAACGATCTCATAAAGGCGATAAATCAGCGGATCTTGCGGCACATCCCAGCCCCAGGTTTTAGTCGGATAGCTCATTAAGGTGGTTTTGGCCTGGGGCGGTAATTCGAGTAATGCGCACAATTTATCTGCCGGTACCTCGGGCATGCTATTCATGCCTAAACAAGCGGATGTGAGCCACACTTTACCTACGCCAAGCTCATCAGCCATCGCTTCCCATGTAAGGCTTTTGGCTTTCTTTGCCAGTACGATGGCTTCGGTCAGTTCCTCACGGTTCATGTACATACCTCAGTTGGTTTATTTTGGTCTATAAGCCATTCAAGATATATGCCAGTGGTCGAGACTTTTCAATTAATACTTACGCTTTTGGTTACGTATGGTGCGCTCAATTATTTAATAATTTTGAATCCGTGACGGTTTCGATATATTTGTCGAGTGCGTCCTTGCTGGAGTGGCCCCCCTGCCTTTGCAGGGGCGATGCTCGGCCTTCGCTGGCGTGACAAAGAGATGCAGGAGGGGCGAAACAAAAAGCTCAGCGTCATGCTTGCGTAAGAATCCATATGAGCGAAGCGAATGCCTTTCCATCAGACGTCTGACCATCTCTAGCGCAGCTCAAACTCGTCCGCATCTAAGTGCGCCGGAAATTTTTCCCTAAAGCCATGCAATTCTGCCAGCGATATTTCCGCTTTGAGTATGGCTGGAGTATGAGCGGTGGTCTGCGCCAGTGGTTGGCCGAGGTAGTCGAGGATGACGCTGTCGCCGCTGTAGTTGATGCCGTTGCCGTCTTCACCAACACGGTTCACGCCAATAACATAGCTTTGGTTTTCGATGGCTCTTGCGGTGAGTAGGGATGACCAAGCGTGGCGGCGGGCTTCTGGCCAATTGGCGACAAAAATCAATACGTCGTAGTCGTTGCGATTGCGGCAGAACACGGGAAAACGTAGGTCGTAACAGATTTGCAGGCACAGTCTAAAGCCTTGGTATTCGACTATTTTGCGCGTGCTGCCAGCGGCGTAGTGCAGGTGTTCATCGGCCATGCGGAATAGGTGGTGTTTGTCGTAGTGGCTTTCGCCCTCTGGGCTTACCCAGTACAGGCGGTTGTAGTGGTTGCCATTTTCTTCGACGGCAACGGAGCCTGTTATGGCGATATTGTGCAGCTGGCTCATGTCACGCAGCCAGCGCAGACTAGGGCCGTCGGCTGGTTCGGCGATTTGTTCTGGCGACATAGAGAAGCCAGTGGTGAACATTTCAGGTAAGACTAATAGGTTAACTTCCCCAAGACTGCTAATAAGGTCGCTGAAGTAGGTGAGGTTGGCGTCGCGGTCTTGCCAGTACAGGGGCGATTGTAGCGCGGCTATTTTCATCGTAGTGCTTCTTTGTATAGTTGTTTAATTACAGGGCGCAGAGTTTGGTGGCAGCGTCAAATAGCGTCTGTTCTCGCTTGGCAAAACAGAAGCGGATGATGCAGCTATTCGGCGGAGTTTTATAAAAAACTGACAGCGGAATGGCGGCAACGCCGTGCTCGCGGGTGAGCTCTTCGCAAAATTCCACGTCGTTTTTGTCGCTAATGGCGCTGTAGTCGGCAAGGGCAAAATAAGTGCCCGCGCTGGGCAGCATGCTAAAGCGCGATGCCTGCAGCGCGTTAATAAAGCAGTCGCGTTTGCTGCGGTAAAAATTCCCCAGGCCGTGAATCTCGTGGCTGTATTCATTGAGCATGTCGGCCACAGCGTATTGGGCTGGTGTAAAGCTGGTGAAGGTGACGAACTGGTGTATTTTGCGAAACTCCACGCTCAAGGCTGGTGGGGCAATGCAATAGCCCAGCTTCCAACCGGTGGCGTGAAAGGTTTTGCCAAAGGAAGAAACGATAAAGGTGCGGTCATGCAGGGCCGGATAGCGGTGGGCGCTATTGCGGGCCTGGTCGAACACAATGTGTTCATAAACCTCGTCGCTAATCACGTATAGATCGTGTTTGTCGGCCAAGTTCGCGAGAGCTTGCCAATCACCGTCATTAAATACCGTGGCGGTGGGGTTGTGGGGGCTATTGATGATAATCAGCCGCGTCTTAGGCGACACTGCCGCTTCTATTTGCTGCCAATCAGGTTGGTAGCTTGGCGGCAGCAGGCTGATGTGTTTGCAGCTGCCCCCCGCCAAGGTCACGGCTGGCGCGTAGCTGTCGTAGGCGGGGTCGAGCAGTATCACTTCATAGCCGGGATTAACCACGGCTTGAATGGCAACGAATAGTGCCTCGGTGGCGCCCGAGGCCAAAGTGACTTCAGTGTCTGGGTTTATTGCGCGGCCGTAGCATTCCTGGGTCAGTGTGGCAATGGCTTGGCGCAACTCGGGAATGCCGTTCATGGGCGCGTATTGGTTTTTGCCGTTGTGGGCGTGGTGGCTAAGCCGATCTAGCAAGTACTCGTTGGGCGTGAAATCAGGAAAGCCTTGGGACAGGTTGATGGCGCCGCACTCGCTGGCCATGGCCGACATCACTGAAAATATGGTGGTGCCAACGTCGGGAAGTTTACTTTTCAATATTGAGTCCTTGGTGCTGAGAACGATTGCTTGCTAGCCGAGTTTACTACATTTCCCTAGGCGGGTAGAAAGGGGGGGAGTGGCAGGTTGGGGGCGGGGCTAAAAGCTACGAATTACGGTGCTTTAACTGCTTTTGGCGGAATTGAATTCAACGTATGATGGCGCCGCCCGCGCTATTGCCGCACTAATTCAATGACTGGGTACTCAGCATTTTAGGCTGATGTCGTGGATTCGAGTTTTATTTCTGCTGTATACGCTCATGTGTTGTTATGAACCGCAAAAAGAAAATGAATAAGGTATTAAATCAAAAGCTTAAGAAGGCGAAGGCGAAGAATCAGCCCAATAATAAACCGCGCTATATTTCAAAAGCCGAGCGGGCCGCCGCAGCTGAGCGCGAAACCGAATCAGGCATTGAGTGAGCTGCTTTGGGCAGCTCTCGGCGGCTGCGGCGGGCGTTTTATGGTCTGTCACTCGAGTACTGCGACTCGAGTGGCTGCGTGCGATGCTTTGCTCCAGTTTAAGTCGGTGGAAGCATAGATAAAACGATGAATATCCAGAGCTTATAGGTTTATTCCCTAGTGAATAACTGGTAATAGGGGGTAGACACGGCCTGAAATCTCTATATACTCAATCGCAGCTAGAAAGTTCGACCTATATTTATGTACACCATTTCGAAGTCCTGTCTGTAGTTTTCGTCCTGTACTTCATAAGTAATAGAATCACTTCCAGCCTAATCGATCTGATTTCAGATCAAAATTACCTTTGAATATT